>JACDNV010000005.1 GCA_017656425.1 Candidatus Neomarinimicrobiota bacterium
AGATGAGTGGGTTTAAGTATCCAAGAGGATCTGAGTGGAGAAAATGGGATTTACATGTGCATACTAAATCTGATTCAAGTTATACATTTTCTTCTGATCATACAATTTCTATAAGAGAACAAAACGACGATGAGTATCCAAAAGTTTTTATAGAACATATTTATTCTATAGATAATATGGGTGCAATTGCAATAACTGATCATAATAAGGCAGATTGGATTGATAAAATTATTGAAGCTAATGAATATTTTTCAAAACAAAATAACCTTAAAGAAGAAAACGTGATAACAATTTTTCCCGGGGTTGAAATAGAAAGTAGTGATGGTATACACCTTTTAGTGATTTTTAATCCAGAAACTCAATCTGATGTGGTTAATAGAAATTTTAGGCGTGCTACCTGGAGAGAGACAATAGAGCATTTTTTAACAGCAATACGAATTACGAGTACAAACAATTCTTCTAAGACTACGGAAGAGATAATGGAAGAGGCTGAAAAATGGGATGCGATTTGCATTTTTGCCCATGTTATAGGTAACAGAAAAGGATTTTTTGGGATTTCAAGTGGAAATACAAAAAAAAGAATTTATAGCCACAGATTGACTCAAATTTTTCAGATACCTATTAATGGTATCTTGGATATCGGAAAGAAAAATATTATTGAAGGACGTAATACACAATATTGCGATGATAAAGGCATCCCTAAGTCAATCTGCTGTATAACCTCAAGCGATGCTAAAAGTTTGGCTGATATTGGAAGAAACAATTTATGGATTAAAGCCGACCCTACATTTGAAGGTTTAAAACAGATAATTTATGAGCCTGACGAGAGGGTTTACATAGGTGAAGAGCCTCCGCGTAAGATTGAAAGAAATAAAGTAATCAGATCAATTACAATCTCTAATTCAAATAACTGGTTTGAAGACAAGCCAATTCTATTGAATGAAGGATTAGTAAGCATTATAGGAGGGAAGGGAACAGGTAAGACCGCTATCTTAGACTTAATTGCTTATGCTACAGAAAGCTACAAATGTTATGAGAAAGATGGGAATAAATCTAAGTCATTCTTAAAGAAGGCATTTAAAGAGTTAAAAGGAGCAAAGATAAAGGTTGAATGGGAAGATGGTAATTCTGATGAGAAAGAGATCAAAGATAAATTAGAAGAATTCGTTAAAGAGGGTAAAGTGAGATACTTGCCTCAAGATTATGTTGACCAGTTATGTTCTGAAATAGGGAAAAATGAACTTGAAAGGCAAATTGAAGATGTAATTTTTCAAAAAATTCCTCTAGAACTTAAGGCTACATATACAGATTTTAAAAGTTATAAGGATGCTCAATTAAAAGTGATAAATAATAATAAAAAGAGAGTTGCACAACAGATACGAGATATAAATTCTCAAATATATCAGCATAAGTTATTAATCAAATCTAAGCCCACTAAAAAAGAAGATATTAAAAAGATTGGAGAAGAGATAAAAAGGTTTGAGAGAGAAATTGAAAGAATATCAGAGGCTGTAAAAGACTCTGAAGAACAAAAAGAAATTTTAACTAAACTCCAAGCTCTTACCGAGAAAAAATCCAATCTTGAGAAGACAATTTCACGGTTAAAAACTAAATTGTTAAAGATAGAAGAGATAAAAAGTGAAGTTGCCATATTTTTAGAAAATTTAAGAGAGTTTTTAGATGAATTAAAAAAAGATCTTGAGGATATAGGTGTTAAAAAGGAAGTCATAGAAAAAGTAAGAGTAGTTTTATACCCAGAAGATCTTGAGCAGGTACTTGATGAAAGGAATAAAATAATTGAGACTAAAATTAAAAAGAGGCAAACGAAATTAAATGATATTCTTAAGGATATTCACAAAGAAAACGGCAAGATAAATCTTGAAAAGTCAAAACAGGATAAAATTAAAGAGATAAATAAATCGTTATCAGAATTAAGAAAGAAAAAAGATTCTTTGAATGCTGACATTAAAAAAATTGAGGATGCAGAGAAAGAATTACCTCAATTGTTAGAGAATAGAGAAAGTCTTTTCCTAAATTATTTTGAATTAATTTTTGAGGAAAAAAAGAGACTAGAAGAGATTTATTCTCCATTAGAAAATATCCTAAAATCCAGTGGAGAAGAAAATGAAAAATTATTTGATTTTGCGGTTAAGTTTAATTTTGATGTAGACTCAATGGCAGACGAAGGACATGAGCTTATAGATTTAAGAGCAGAGGGAGAGTTTCGTCAGTCAAGACCAGAGAAACTTAAAGAAAAATTAGAAGAATTGAAGTTTAGCTTAAATTTAGATAATAAAGAAATGTCAGAAGCTGATAAGGAATCCATAAGGAAATTTTTAAAAAGGGTTGAAGAATTATTTACTAAAGAGGGGAAAAGTCTTACTTCTCAGTTAAAGGAAAAAAGATATACTGAACAAGATTTTTACAGTTGGCTTTATTCTACGAGGTATTACGATATAAGTTATTCCATTAAATTTAATGGCATAGAACTTAATAACTTATCACCGGGATTAAAAGGAGTAGCACTTCTTATCTTATTCTTAGAACTGGATAAAGAAGACAAAAGACCGTTTTTAATTGATCAGCCAGAAGAAAACCTTGATAACCGATCAATTTATCATACACTTGTGAGATATTTCAGAGATGCCAAGAAAAGAAGACAGGTAATTATTGTTACTCATAATCCTAATCTTGTTGTGAATACAGATTCCGAACAAGTAATCGTTGCCGATTTTGACAGAAGTTTAGAGAGACAAAATTCAAGAATATTTTATGTTAGTGGCTCTCTTGAAAATACATCTAAAGACGATTCAGCAGAAATTCTTTTAGAAAAACAAGGTATCAGAGAACATGTCTGCTTAATTTTAGAAGGCGGAAAGGATGCATTTGAAAAAAGAGAAAAGAAGTATGGCTTTAGAACAACCTGAATCACACGCCACCGAATTCAAATCCTCCTGGTGGGATGAGTATCTTAAGATAATCTGTGCTTTTGCCAATACAGATGGAGGAGAGTTGATAATTGGGGTGAATGATAAAGGTAAGGTTATAGGAATTAAGAATGCCAGAAAATTATTAGAGGATTTACCAAATAAGATAAGAAATAAACTTGGAATAACTCCTTTAGTTACTGTAGAAAGAAAAAATAGGGAAGAAATTATCTATATTAAAATCTTCCCTTCTACTGTTCCTGTCTCATACAATGGCAGATATTATGTTAGAAGTGGTAGCACCAGCCAGGAAGTAAAAGGTAACGAATTAATACATTTCCTGCTAAAGAAGACGGGTAGGACATGGGATAGTCTCACTTGTGAAGCAAGTTTTTCTGATATAGAAACTTCTGCTGTGGAAGAATTCAAAAGCCTTGCTAAAGACAGGACACCAAGTATCTCTAAACTGGATTCCACGAAGAAAATTTTTGTCAATCTGGATCTTATTGCTGATAAAAAAGAGATGACAAATGCAGCTATTTTACTCTTTGGAGAAAACCCTCAGAAATTTTTTATCTCAGCAAAAACAAGAGTTGGGAGATTTAAGACATCTACCGATATTATTGATACAGTAATAGCAGAAGGCAATCTTTTTAAACAATTAGAAACGGTTTTAGAGGCAATGAAGAAACATCTGAACCTAAGATTTGAGATAAAGGGCATTCAAAGACAAGATATATGGGACTATCCAATAGAGGCAATAAGAGAAGCAGTAATTAATGCCCTTATTCACAAAGACTATTCAAGCACAGCAGAAATTCAAATCAAGATATATGATGACAAAATATGGATATGGAATCCGGGAAAACTTCCTCCCCAGCTTACTGTGGATGACTTAAAAAAGGAACATTCCTCATATCCAAGAAACCCTTTAATAGCAAACGCTTTTTATCTTGCTGGTTTTATTGAGAGATGGGGATCAGGCACAAGAAGAATTGTAGATTTATGTAAAGCACAGGGATTGCCTGAACCTGAATACAAAGAAGAACAGGGAGGATTTAGTGTCTGGTTTTATAAGGATATTTATACAGAAGAAAATTTGAGAAAGATGAGGTTAAATGAAAGACAGATTAAGGCAGTAATGTATGTTAAACAAACAGGGAAGATAACGAATAGAGAATATCAGCAGGTTTGTAATACTTCAGAAAGAACCGCAACAAGAGATTTATCTGCATTAGTTTCCATAGGACTTTTTGAACAAAAGGGTATTACCGGAAGAGGAACTGAATATGTTTTAAGAAGCCATAAAAACGCCAAAGACGCCAGAAAGACGCCAGAAAGACGCCAAAAAAAGAAAGACAGAGAGAAAAAGGAATAATTATGAATAACACCTTTTTACAAAATATTATAGAAGATATCAGCATATCTACCTTACCATATAACTGGAACTATTTTAACTTAGAGGGCTTTTCAAAAGATAAAAGGTTGTGGGATTTTCAACAGAAGGCGGTTGAGAATGCTATCAAGGTACTATGGAAATACTACGAAGATTTGAAAGATTTTGTAAATGGAGAAAAGCTTGAGGTAAATCAGGAAAGAAAAAAGAAATTATTTGAATGGTATAAAAATAATAGTTTAGAAGAAGATTTAGATATAAGATTAGATAAACTGAACAGAAAAATATATAATTTACTTACTGAATATTACACTCCTAAAGATGGAAAGATACCTTATTGGAATTATATTAACCGCATGTCATTCTGGATGGCAACAGGGAGCGGTAAGACTCTTATCATCATCAAACTTATCAAAATCTTGAAACAGCTTATGGCAAGAGGGGAAATCCCTGAATACGATATTTTATTTCTAACCCATAGGAATGATCTGATTGAACAATTTAAAAGGATGGTAGATGAGGTAAATTATGCGGACGCAGAAAAAATTGAACTTCGGGAATTAAAAGAATACCCTGAAGTAAAAAGGCAAATGTCTCTATTTGGAACACAGGTATTTTACTACAGGTCTGATAACATTGGTGATGAGCAGAAGGAAAAAATTATTGATTTCAGAAATTATGACAATGACGGGAAATGGTATATATTCTTAGATGAAGCACACAAAGGGGATAAAGAAGATTCTAAAAGACAGCATATTTATTCCATCCTTTCAAGAAATGGATTTTTATTTAATTTTTCTGCTACCTTTACTGATCCAAGGGACGTTATAACCGCCGCATTTGAGTTTAACCTCTCATCATTTATTGAAAAGGGTTACGGAAAACATATCAGCGTATTAAGACAAGAAATACGGGCATTTAGAGAGGATGAAGACTACAGTGGAGATGAAAAGCAGAAAATAGTTTTGAAGTCTTTAATTCTACTAACATATTCAAAAAAATTTTATGAAAAAATAAGTAAGATTGAGACAAAACTCTATCACAAGCCATTACTTTTAACCCTTGTCAATTCTATCAATACAGAGGATGCAGATTTAAAGCTCTTCTTTAGAGAAATTGAGAGGATTGGGAAAGGGGATATTGAAGAAATGGTCTTTAAAGAGTCTATAGATGAACTATGGGAAGAATTTTTTAAAGAAGAGACTGAGTTTGTCTTTGAGGATGGAAAAAGGATAAAGATAGATGAAAATATATTCAAAGGCATTACATTGAAAGATATATGGAAGTATGTTTATAACTCTGATAGCCCTGGTGAGATCGAGATTTCCTTTAGACCATCAGATAAGAAGCAGGTTGCCTTTAAACTTACTACATCTGATAAACACTTTGCTTTAAGTAAAACTGGAGACATACCATCCTGGTTGAAAGAAGAATTAGGAAGATTCAATGTAAACCATCGGTTTGAGGAGGAAGGATTCTTTGAAAGAATAAATCAGGATGACTCACCAATTAATATTTTAATGGGGTCCCGTGCCTTTTATGAAGGATGGGATTCTAATAGGCCAAACATTATAAATTTTATCAATATTGGTACAGGGACAGACGCTAAGAAATTCATTCTGCAGTCTATTGGAAGAGGTATAAGAATTGAACCGATTGCAAATAAAAGACGAAGGTTAGTAGAACTTTATAATAACAAAGAAATAGATGATAATCTGTTTGGAAAAATAAAGGATTTATGTCGTCCTTTAGAGACATTGTTTGTTTTTGGGACAAATAGAAGTGCTTTGCTTACAGTTATCAAGGAGCTTAAACGTGAGAGCAAAGAAAAAGGCCAACAAATCTCTCTTTTTGTAAATAAATGTGCTGAAAAACAAACACTTTTAATACCCGTTTATAAATTGGCAGATTATCCCCTAATGAAGAAACGAGGATTGGCTAAGTTTGAGATTTCAAGGGCAGATTTTGAAATCTTGAAGAAATATTCTGAATATATAAATGATGATAGAATTTTTATTATGAACTATGATACTACGCCAGAAAAAGTTAGGGTTTTGAGAAAAACTTTATATAATTCTGATCAGTATTATAAATATGCAGAGCGAAGTTTCAAGAATATCCATATATTTGTACAGAGACTATTTGATTACTTTAGTGTAACTCCGGAAGAACTGAAAGAGTTTAAAGAGTTGGATGAAGAGATAAGACATTTTAGAAATATCAAGGTCTATCTTAAAAGCATAGATAAAATACTTAAGAGTATTGAAATGGTAAGAGATTATCCAATAAGGATAAAAGAACTACAAAGCCAATATGGGAAAATTCCACCAGATGAATATGACAGAAGGAGAGGAAAAATAAAAAAAGAGACAATTTTTGAGAGTGATCATAAAAAAATTACAATTAAATATGTTGCCAATCACTATTACCTCCCACTTATTTTATCTGATGAGGAAAAGATAGATTACATCAAGCATATAATTAAAACCCAAAGTGAAGTAAACTTTGTAAATGACTTAGAACAATATTTAAATGAAAATAGAAGTAAGTTCAATGATTTTGATTGGTGGCTTTTCAGTAAATTAGATGAATCCCTTGATGAAGTTTATATCCCTTATTATAACCCTGAAACAAATAGAATCAGCAAGTTTAAGCCGGATTTTATTTTCTGGTTCAAGAAAGGGGATAACTACTTTATTGTTTTTGTTGATCCAAAGGGAACAGAACATACAGGTGCTTACAGGAAAATTGATGGGTATAAGGTATTGTTCGAGGAAAACGGAAAAGAGAAGGTTTTTAATTACAACGGATTCAAAGTCAGAATAAAGTTGCTACTAAGACCGAAGGATATTTCAAAAGCCCTCGATGAGTATAAACAATATTGGTTTTATAACATAGAAAAGATGTTAAAAGTAATGGCTTGATTAACGAAATGTTTGATGGCTTTGGGCACTCTGCGGTTGCTCCAAAACTTAATCAGGAATTACATAAGAAAGAAATAAAGTTGCGAATGAAATAAACAAGAGATTCTTATTAATGGTTGTAATATGTTTTATTATTTATAGATTAACCATTTGTCCCATTATCGGCATTTTGTAAGTGGTATGTCTAAATCGTCTTGAATTCACGAAGTCACCGAAGGCGATTTCACAAAGGGCAAAATAGCCTTACGGCAATTGCAAAATGAAGATTGCAAAGTGCAAAAGTCAAATTTATTTCTGTATACATTTTGAGTACAAAAGCCAAATCTGACAAAAGGCGATTTTGCATTTTTCAATTTGCATTCTGCGTTCTGCATTGAGCCATTGCGCTTAACAAATATATATGCTCGCTAAAAGCTGTAAGGATATCTAAATATCCCTTTATCTGTAATAATTGCTGATATTAACTCTGATGGGGTAACATCAAAAGCTGGTGATATTGCATTGCATCTATTATGTGTTATTTTAATACCGTTAAAATTAGTAACTTCAGCTGGGTCTCTATACTCGATTGGTATTTTTGAGCCATCATCTATAGTAGTATCAATTGTTGAAAAAGGAGCTGCTACATAAAAAGGAATATTATGATAATTTGCAAGTATTGCTAGTGAATATGTTCCTATTTTATTGGCTGTATCGCCGTTTTTAGCTATTCTATCAGCGCCAACCAATATAAGATCTATTTTCTTTCGCGACATTAGAAACCCAGCTATATTGTCTGTTATAAGAGTGTGTGGAATGTTTTCCTGCTCGAGTTCCCAGGTTGTCAATCGTGCTCCCTGCAGTAAAGGTCGAGTTTCATCGACAAAAACGTGTATTTCTTTGCCATTTTTATGTGCCTGTATTATTGAACCGAGTGCGGTTCCTATACCGCCAGTTGCAAGAGGCCCTGTATTGCAATGTGTCAGAATATTGGCTCTCTGTGGTATCAGCTTTGCTCCATTTTTAGATATTTTTCTACATCTATCTATTTCTTCATTGTGAATTTTTTTTGCCTCTTTAAGCATAAGTTCCCAGATTTCCTTTATAGGCTTATCTTTATTCTTTCTTGCAATTGATTTCACCCGATCAAGTGCCCATTTTAAATTAATTGCAGTTGGACGAGTATTAACAAGTGTTTTGTAATTTTCTTCAAGCTTCTGGAAAAATGTTTCCGTATCGGAGTTTATATAATTCTTTTGTCCAATCACAATTCCGTATGCACCTGTGATACCGATTGCCGGTGCACCACGCACCATCATTTCTTTTATGGCTTTTTCTATTTCAGTAATATTGTTGAGTTGGACAATCTTTAATTGACCCGGCAGTAGTCGTTGGTCAATTAGAAGCAGGCTATCTCTTTCATAGTAAATGGATTTTATCATTATATTTTTAACATATTTCTTATAGAATTGTACCGATCTTCGATGGTTTTTTTATCAGCTCTTAGAAGGGCTTGAATATTAAAATCTTCAACGCAGATAGACCCCATTACATTTCCATAAATAACAGCCTTTTTTAAAGTTTTAAAATCTATGGTATTCTGCGTTGACAAATAGCCGAAAAAGCCTCCTGCAAAACTATCGCCTGCACCGGTAGGATCAATAGGTTGTTTTACAGGATAGGTTGGAGTAAAGAAAAGTTCAAGGTTGTGACTTAAATATGCTCCATTTTCTCCCTTTTTTACGATAACATATTCTGGACCCATATTATGGACTTTTTCCAATCCCTTAATAATGTTGATTTCTCCTGTTAAATCATGTAATTCGCTGTCATTGATAATAATCATGTTAACTTTTTTTAATAATTTCAAAAGTTCGTTTTTTGCTGTTTCAATCCATAGATTCATGGTATCGCATGCTACAAATTTGTAATTTTTCATCTGATTCATAACCTGTAGCTGCAAGGATGGCTGGATATTGCCGAGAAAAACTAAAGGCGTGTTTTTGTATTCATCTGGCAGTTCAGGATTAAATTTTTCAAAGAGTCCAAGCTTTGTATATAAGGTATCTCGGGAGTTCATATCCTGATGGTATCTGCCGCCCCATCTGAAAGTATCCCCATCTTCTATAGTGAGTCCTGTAGTATCCACACCTCTTGCATGTAGTCTTTCTATAACTTCTTTTGGGAAGTCCCTGCCAGCAATGCCGACAATCCTTACTTTTGTAAAAAAAGAACAGGCGGTGGAAAAATATATTGCAGAACCACCGATGGAATTTTCCATTTTACCAAATGGTGTTTCAACATCATCAATAGCAACTGACCCGACAACAAGAACAGGTAAACTGTTCATCTTTTACCTCAATTAACTAAAGGAAAATACAAAAAGTTATATTTGTTTACAATAATCTTAATATTTGTCTAAATTATCATTATGAAGTATCTGTATTGTTTCCGATGTGGAGCAAAAGTTGATTATTTAGAGATTGAATCTAAGATGAGAGCATTTTGCAGAGAATGCAATTTAATTCTTTATGAAAATCCGATACCTACCGTTGTTGCTCTTGTATCCAGTGGTGATAAAATTCTTCTTGTAAAAAGGGGGATTGAGCCCGGAAAAGGCGGTTGGTCACTTCCTGGTGGGTTCATTGAAATGGAAGAGACACCGATTGATGCAGTCCTGAGAGAGTTATGCGAAGAAACGAATCTAAAAGGTAAAAGTGCAAAATTAATTGATGTAATATATCACAAAAGCAAAACGTATAGCAGCATTTTATTAATTTGTTATGAGGTTGAAGTTGTAGATTTTTATGATATGAAACCGGGAGATGACTCGATTGATGTTGGGTTATTTGAATATAAAACCAGACCTGAACTTGTTTTTGAACCTCATGAGGAAATTTTAAATAGATGGTGGGGTGAGAAAAAGAAACAATAGCTGTAACCTGTAAATTGAGTGTATATGAGATATGAATTGTTATATTTTTAAAAATTTTTGAAAGGAAAAATAAATGGATAAGGTAACTACTAAAACTATAAGGAGTATGAAGAAGAGCGGAGAAAAGATAGTGGCTTTGACTGCTTATGATTATACCTTTGCTTATTTAATTGATGAGGCAGGTGTCGATCTTGTACTGGTTGGAGATTCTGCAGCTATGGTATGTGCAGGATATGAGAATACATTGCCAATCACACTTGAGCAAATGCTTTATCATGTTAGCTCTGTTAAAAGAGGTTTAAAAAGGGCGCTACTGATAGCTGATATGCCCTTTTTATCATATCAGGTAAATGAAGATGAAGCTATAAAGAATGCAGGTCTTTTTTTAAAAGCCGGTGCAGAGGCAGTGAAAATTGAAGGAGGGAAGCCGGTTTGTAATCTGATAAGAAGAATGGTTGATATAGGAATACCGGTTTTAGGTCATCTCGGGCTTACACCTCAGAGTATTCATGAATTTGGTGGTTACAGATTGAGAGGTAAGGATGAAGATGAAGCAGTGAGAATAAAAGAGGATGCTAAAGCAGTTGAAGAGGCGGGTGCCTTTGCCCTAGTGCTTGAAAAGGTTCCGGCAAATCTTGCAAAAGAGATAACCAGATCAATAAAAATACCAACAATTGGAATAGGAGCAGGTCCCTATTGTGATGGGCAAATATTGGTTCTTTACGATATGCTGGGACTTTATGATAAGGTTAAGTTTAAGTTTGTACGAAGATATGCTAATCTTGGTGATGAGATCAGAAAAGCAGTAAAAAATTATGCAAAGGATATAAAAGAAGGTAAATTTCCCTCTAATGAGGAAAGTTACTAGGAAATGTCTCGATGAAATTAATAGAAAAAATAGATAAGTTAAGAAAGGAGATAAATAGGTTAAAGAAAAGTGGTAAGGTAATAGGTTTTGTGCCTACAATGGGTTACTTCCACGAGGGACACCTAAGACTTATGGATATTGCAAAGGAAAAGTCCGATGTAGTGGTTGTGTCGATTTTTGTAAATCCGATACAGTTCGGTCCAAACGAGGATTATGATAGATACCCCCGTGACCTTGAACGAGATATGAAGTTGGCTGAAGAAAGGAGCGTTGATATAATTTTTCATCCCTCAGTCAATGAAATGTATCCTGAGCAAATTCTTACCTATGTCATTACAGAGAAACTTCCGGATGTGCTCTGCGGGAAATTCAGACCGGTGCATTTTCGTGGGGTGACAACAGTTGTTGCCAAGCTGTTTAATATTGTCCAGCCAGATATAGCTGTCTTTGGACAAAAAGATTACCAGCAGGCAATTATTATTAAAAGGATGGTTGAAGACCTTAACTTTCCGGTAAAAATAATAATTGGACCAATTGTAAGAGAACCAGATGGTCTAGCTATGAGTTCAAGAAACACCTATCTCAGTCAGGAGGAAAGAAAACAGGCACCCATTATTTATAAAGCACTCAAAAAAGCTAAAGAAATGGTAGAGAAGGGAGAAAGAAACACAGAAGTTTTGAAAAAGGCAATAGCTGAGACAATTAGTAGTGCCCCACTTGCAAGGATTGAATATATTGAGGTTGTCGAAGATAAGAATCTTGAGAGTGTTAATGAGGTGGTTCCGGGTTCTTTTGCTGCAGTAGCTGTTTGGTTTGGTAAAACCAGGCTTATTGATAACATTATCTTGATGGAGGATAATTAAATTTGATATTCAATATTTTTGTCGGATATGAACTAAAAATAGAAGAGTGACTTGATACCTTTATGATTTTAACCAAAACTAAAAATATTTGTCAAAACTATTGCCTTGACAATTAACAGGAAATGATATAATATCTACTTAGAAATTAGTCAGTGGGTTGAAAAATGAGAGCATTAAAGTTGGTAATTTTATTAATTGTTGTATTTGTTTTGGCTTACAATTTGGATGCACAGCTAAAGAATCAGGTACAAAAGAAAATGTCGGTTGAAGAGAGGATTCAGATGCCCTCCATAATGAATGGTTCTTATAGTATATTCAGTCCTGAAAGATTCCACATGAGCCAGAGCTATTCATTATCATATTTTTCAATGGGTGGTTTGACCGGTTCTATTGGAATGTACGAAAATAGAATGTCCTTTTTACTTTCGGATAAACTGTTATTAAATACGAAAATAGGATTTATATACAGTCCTTTTAATCAAATTGGGATACAGAATAATCTCTGGAATAATCTAATTTATGGTGCAGAGTTGATTTATAGACCGACAAGGAATACTATTTTGAACCTACGTTTTGACAAAGAACCTTACTATTATTATCCACGCTATTATTATTTGCATCGTTAATGAAAGGCTGGAATGAAAAAGAGGAAAAAGGATTCATTATCAGGTAGTGAAGTACAGAAATGGCTTTTGAATCTTGTAATATTCTGTTTAACGGTAGTGGTTGTTGGATTTATATTTTCAATGATATCGAAATATACATCAAATAAAGACAAAATTAATCTATCAACAATCGATGAGATTTATGGAAGCCCTGAAGATTTAATAGGTTATAAGCGATTTCTGGATACAAAAGTCGAGGTATTGAACGGATGTGGAGTGAATGGTCTTGCCCATAAGTTTTCTAATTTTCTAAGAAAAGAGGGTTTTGATGTTCTTTATATCGGAAATGCGGACAGAATGAATTACAGCAGGACATTGGTAATAGATAGAGGAGGCGATAGTAAGAAGCTTGCTGAATTTTTAAAAGTTATGAAGCTTGATAGATCACGTGTTGTTCCCAGGAAGTCATCGGATTATAATATAGATATTTCAATAATACTTGGTAGGGACTATAAGGATTTACCTGTTTATAATGATGTACTATCAATCAGTGAGGAATTTTAATCTAAATTAATGGGGAAAGGTAAAAAGAAGCCTGATTATACAAGTTACGATTTAGCAAAGAAAGCGGCCGAGATAGCATTAGATAAAAAAGCCAATAATGTTATAATTCTGGATTTGAAAAACCTTACCTCCATTACCGATTATTTTGTTATTTGCTCTGGTGAAATAGACCTGCACGTAAAGGCAATTGTTGATGAGATAGAAAAAAAACTTTCTCCGTATGCCAATCCCTGGCATATTGAAGGGTACAGTAATCTAAGCTGGGTGCTGATGGATTATGTTGATTTTGTAGTTCACGTGTTTACAGAAGAGAAAAGAAACTATTATAATCTAGAGAGACTATGGGCAGATGCCCCGATGGAAATTGTAGAGAGCGACTAGGGATATTATCCCTTCTTTTATTTTTTCCTTCTAATTAAATAGTTAAATTTCGCCTGTAAAAAGCTGGTTGAGGATATGGATAAGATAAGAAATTTATTACAGGATATTGTTAATTCATTTGGAATAAAAGATGAGATAGAAATAAAAGTGGAGAGACCAAGAGCTGATGAACACGGACATTATTCTACAAACCTACCTTTTAATCTTTCAAAATATTTAAAAAAGTCTCCGATAGATGTGGCAAAGGATATTGCTTCGAAACTTGATAGGTTGCCACCATTTCTTGAAAGGGTAGAGATAAAAAAACCAGGATTTATAAATTTTTTCCTCTCTCGGGAAGAGCTGTCCAAGAATGTTATAGAAGCAGTTGAAAAAGGTGAGGATTATGGTAAAACTAAAATTGGTGCGTGTAAAAGAGCACAGGTTGAATTTGTTAGTGCTAATCCAACGGGACCACTGACTGTGGGACATGGAAGACAGGCAGTGCTTGGTGATACCATCGCCAGAATTCTTGAGTTTCATGGATATAAGGTTGATAGAGAGTATTATTATAACGATGCTGGAAGACAGATGAGGATTCTGGGGTATTCGACATACATGAGATACAGACAGATTCTGGGTATAGAAGAAGAATTCCACAAAGACTACTATCAGGGGGAGTATATCGTGGATATTGCCAAGCGAATTTATGAAGAGTACGGTGACTTTTTAAAAGATGACAAGGATAATCCCATTTTCATACAGATGGCTGAGAAATGGGTTTTCGAGGACATAAAGAATACTTTAAAAAGGTTGGATATTGAGTTTGACAGTTTTTATAATGAGAAGTCATTATATGAGAAAGGTCTGGTTGATAGCGTAATAAATAGATTAAAGGGAATTGGAGCGGTCTATGAAAAAGATGGTGCGTTATGGTTTAAGGCGGGCGAGTATGGTGGTACAGGTGATAAAGTTTTGTGGAAAAGTGTGGTAGATGAGGCAACATATAGGCTTCCCGACATAGCATATCATGAAACAAAGATCAAAAGGGGCTATGATTTAATAATAGATATATTTGGAGCTGATCATCATGCAACTTATCCTGATGTATTGGCAGGCTTAAAGGCATTGGGGTATTCCACTGACAATATTGTAGTGCTGTTGCATCAATTTGTAACACTTGTTGAAGGTGACAAAAAGATCAAGATGTCCACACGGAAAGCAACTTATGTAACATTATCTGAATTACTAGATGAGCTTGGTAAGGACGTTGTGCGTTACTTCTTTTTAATGAGAAGTATGAATGCCCATTTGAATTTCGATCTAAAGCTGGCTCGAACAGAGGGTGAAGAAAACCCGGTTTATTATCTGCAATATGCTCATGCCAGGATAGCAAGCATTTTAAGAAACGCTAAATTGCGTGGCTTTGACATTGATAAGATAGATGTAGACCTCTCTTTGTTAAGTGAAGAAGAAACACTAAGACTAATGAATATGATAGGTGAATATAAAGATATAATGCAGGTCTGTATGAGGACCTATGAACCACATCATCTTACAGTTTACCTCCAAAAGCTCGCTACAGAATTTCATAGGTATTATACTATTTACCGTGTTCTGTCAGACGACAAGGAACTAAGTCAGACGAGGCTTTTGCTGGTAAAAGCAGTAAAGAATGTTTTAAAATCTGGTTTAGGTGTTTTAGGAATTTCAGCACCAGAGAAAATGTAGCGGAATTATAAACAAATATTATTTTTAAGAATATTTATCTTTAATATTTTAAGTAATCTCGGTAAGTTAGAATATGTTAATTGAGTTATATAGGAAATTTCTAATATGGATCAACTGGTTATCGATGGAAATAGTTTAGTCCTGAATGATTTAAGAAGATTCTATTATAAAAAATTAATAGTAATGATTTCTGAAGATTCGATAAATAGGGTTGAAAAACTAAGAGAAATAATATTAAAGCAGATAAAAAGCGGTAAGGCAATCTATGGAGTCAATACCGGTTTTGATAAGTTAAGTAATGTGAGTATGAAAGATGAAGATTTTACTTCATATGATAAGACTTTTTGAAATAAAGAGTTTATGGAAAACATAAAATCAATAGTAGAAAAGGGAGAGGGAAATGAGTAATAAAATTATCGGTGAAGGTTTGACTTTTGATGATGTATTACTCGTGCCACAAAAGTCAAGTGTTTTGCCAAAAGATACCGATGTCAGAACTCGTTTAACAAGAAAACTGAGAATGAATATTCCTATACTCAGTGCTGCAATGGATACTGTTACGGGAAGTGATATGGCTATAGCTATTGCAAGGGAGGGTGGAATTGGTATTCTCCATAGAAATATGTCAATTGAAAATCAGGTTGAGGAAATATTAAAAGTAAAAAGAGCAGAAAGCTCTATGATAATTAAACCGATAACTTTAAGTTCTGATAAAACAATCAGTGAAGCTTTGTCTGTTATGAGAAAATATTCGATATCTGGGATCCCGATTGTAGATAATGACCAGCTTGTTGGTATTCTAACTATCAGAGATATAAGATTTGAGACAGACCTATCTGTTCCCATAAGAGAAAGAATGACGAAGGAAAATCTTATAACAGCACCTGAGGGTACAACTCTTGAGGAAGCTGAGAAGATTCTTCAAAAACATAAAATAGAAAAATTGCTAATAGTGGATAATAAGGGTAGATTGAAAGGACTTATTACTGTTAAAGATATTATGAAGAAAAAGGAATTCCCTCATGCTTTGAAGGATGAAATAGGAAGGCTGATGGTGGGTGCAGCAATTGGAGTATCAAAGGATTCAATTTTGCGAGCGGAGAGATTGATTGAAGCTGGAATCGATGTAATCGTTATAGATACAGCACATGGACATTCAAAAGGTGTATTAAACCTTGCCTCAGAAATAAAGAAAAGATTACCTGATGTTCAACTAATAGCTGGAAATGTAGCAACAAGAGAAGGTACCAGAGCGTTGATTGATGCAGGGGTTGATGCTGTGAAGGTTGGCATAGGGCCTGGTGCAAGCTGTACCACAAGAGTAGTATCTGGAGTTGGTATTCCACAATTGACAGCTATTATGGAATGTTATGAAGAAGCTTCGAGAGAGAGTGTTCCGATAATAGCTGATGGAGGGATTAGATACTCTGGTGATATTGCGAAAGCCATAGCTGCTGGTGCTGAGTCAGTGATGCTTGGTAGTCTATTGGCAGGAACAGATGAGAGTCCTGGGGAGACAATTCTTTATGAGGGCAGGGTTTACAAATCTTACCGTGGTATGGGCTCGATATCTGCAATGAATGAAGGTAGTAAAGATAGATATTTTCAGGAGGGGCAGGAAGCATCGAAACTTGTTCCTGAAGGGATAGAGGGAATGGTCCCTTATCGAGGTCCTGTTAAAGATTTAATACACCAGCTGGTTGGCGGATTGCGGTCCGCTATGGGATATTGTGGTGCCAGAAATATTAAAGAATTTCAAGGAAAATCAAAGTTTATAAGGGTTACTCAGGCATCCGTTGAGGAAAGTCACCCGCACAATATAAAGATTACAAAAGAAGCTCCAAATTATCGGAAAGATAGATAGTTCTTCAATGTAGAATGCAGAATTGAGAATTAAGAATTCAGGAATTTAAATATAAAAGGTTATTGGAGTTTTGCTAGGTATTTGGCAAGTCTTGATTTTTTGCGAGCGGCGTTATTTTTATGGATAATACCTTTTGAAGCGACTTTATCAATAACTGAAACAGCTTTTTTATAAAGCTCCTCTGCTTCTTCTTTTGTTTGAGCAGATTTTACCTTTTTTATCATTGTTTTAATCAATGATTTATAATGTTTATTTCTTAACCTTCTCTTTTCTGCTTGCCTTACTCTTTTTAAAACTGATTTACTCTTCTTAGCCATATTCTCCACCCTAAATATCAAAAAGGTCTGGAAATTTATTTAATTATAAACTGATATTCAAATTAAAAATTTGGATATATTGTAAATTTTCCCTTACACTCATTCTATTATGATATTAATAAAAATACGAAAACTTAAATATTGCAATTTTGGCATATGTTATCCTGATAATTATTCTTGAAAATTATTAATTATATATTTATAATCTATCACCTTATAAATGAGATTTTTCGAATATACTAAAATTTTTGTTGGTGGTGGATTATATCATTAAAGAATTTTTTGTCATACTGACAATAGATATGGAAATTAGAATAGTTAATAATTAGGGGGATTTGCAATATGAGTGAATTGAATGGAAAGATTTCATTAAAGGAGAAGATTAGCTATGCCTTTGGTGATCTTGCATCCGTCCTGTACTGGCAGACATTTATGTTGTATATAACCTACTATTATACCGATGTTTTCGTAATTCCTGCCACTATTGCCTCATACCTGTTTCTTTTTAGCAGAGTCTGGGACGGTATTAATGACCCTATTATGGGTATGATTGCTGATAGAACAAATACTCGATGGGGGAAGTTTAGACCGTTTCTGCTATGGTTATGCGCTCCATTTGCGGTAGTTGGAGTATTGACCTTTACAGTTCCTGGGTTTGGGATGACGGGCAAGATTATATATGCATTTATTACTTTCAACCTATTAATGATGTTATATACTGCAATTAACATTCCATATACTGCCCTGCTTGGAGTTATTTCTCCGAATTCTCTTGAGAGGACTTCTGTTTCATCAATAAAATTTATCTTTGCATTTTTAGCTGGGACAATTGTTTCTTTTACTTTACTTCCGATGGTGAGAGCATTGGGTAAGGGAAATGATGCAAAGGGATGGCAATTATCCTTTGTTATATATGGGATTGCTGCTGTCGTATTTTTTCTTATAGCTTTTTTTAATACCAGGGAAAGGGTTAAGCCACCAAAATCACAAAAATCATCTGTAAAAAAGGATTTACATGAACTTATCACTAATGTACCGTGGTTAATCTTACTTGTAACCACAATAACATTTATTCTTTTCGTTGCTGTTCGCAGCAGTGTGACAGTGTATTATTTTAAATATGTGGTTGGTTCGAGAGAGTTCTCTCTGCCTTTTGTAGGGAAGAAATTTTATAGGTTTGATGACGTCGTCTCAGTCTTTAATGGTATAGGACAGATTTCTTCACTTGTCGGTGCTTTGTTGATAAACTATGTGGCTAAGTGGTTAGGTAAAAAAAGGGCGTTTGTTACGCTTTTTGTTATTGCGATTATTAGTACAGCCTTCTTCTATGTGTTAAAACCTGAACAAATAATCATAATCTTTTTACTTCAGATAATTGGCTCACTAACAGGTGGTCCTTTAAGCGTGCTCTTATGGGCTATGTACGCGGATACGGCTGATTATTCAGAGTGGAAACATGGAAGAAGAGCAACAGGACTTGTTTTCTCTGCTTCGACTATGTCGCAAAAGATGGGATGGGCACTTGGAGCATTTATAGCATTACAACTTATGGCATCAGTGGGATTTCAACCAAATGTTGAGCAAACAGCTCAGAGCATAAGGGGAATAAAATTGTTATTTAGTCTGATACCTGCTGGACTTGGAATTATAGCTATCGCAATCTCTCTTATGTATCCACTGGATGAAAAGAAGGTTGATCGTATTGTAAAAGATCTTGCTGGAAGAAGGGAGAAAGAATAAAAGGGTAAATAAAATTTAATTGTAAAGGGGGAGTTAGTATGGGAATAAAAATTATTGGTAAGGCTTTACCAAATATTCCATGGGAAGATAAACCATCTGACTGTTTTGATATAATGTGGAGATACAGTAAGAATCCTATAATCGGGAGAAATTTTATAAAAACGGCTGATAGAATTTTTAATAGTGCTGTGATTCATTATAATGGAGAGTTTATAGGTGTTTTTAGAGCTGAGCATAAAAACGGATATCCTAAGCTACATCTGGGAAGAAGTAAGGATGGTTTGAATTGGGAAATAGAGGGAAAGGAGATTGAGTTTGTAAAAGAAGATGGGTCCCCCGCGAGTCCAATCCTTTATGCTTATGATCCACGATTGGTAGAGATAGATGGTGAGTATTTTATTACATGGTGCAACTACTATTATGGTCCAACGATTGGGGTTGCAAAGACAAAGGATTTTAAAACCTTTATTCAGTATGAAAATGCCTTTTTACCATATAATAGAAATGGAGTACTTTTCCCAAAAAAGTTAAATGGCTATTATGCTATGTTAAATAGACCAAGTGATAGAGGACATACACCGTTTGGAGATATATTTATAAGCTACAGTCCTGATTTAATTCATTGGGGGCGACATAGATTGGTAATGTCGCCTAGTCATTCGTGGTGGAAAAACGTCAAAATAGGAGCAGGTCCAACTCCAATAGAAACAAGTGAAGGCTGGCTCTTAATATATCATGGTGTTTGCCAGTCATGTAGCGGTTTTATTTATAGCATTGGTGCCGCTTTATTAGATCTGGATGATCCGTCGAAGGTGATAGTTGATTGTGAAGATTATTTATTGACGCCCAAAGAAATTTATGAGACGGTTGGATTTGTGCCTAACGTTACTTTCCCATGTGCTGCTGTTTGTGACTCAGAAACGGGAAGGATAGCTATTTATTATGGAGCAGCTGATACATATGTGGCTGTTGCTTTTGCCTATGTAGAGGAAATAATTGAATATATTAAAGCTCATCCGTTAAAACCAATACCAGAATTATAGATTGTTATCTAAGGGGGATGGATATGCAATATGGATATTTTGATGATAAGAGTAAAGAGTATGTTATAACCAGACCCGATACTCCAAGATCCTGGTGTAATTATCTTGGGACGACTGAATATGGTGCTATAATAACTAATAATGCTGGTGGATACAGTTTTTATAAATCATCTGCCAGAGGAAGGTTTATTCGTTTTAGAGCTAATACAGTTCCAATGGATCAACCAGGGAGATATTTTTATATTCGAGATGTTGAGACGGATGATTACTGGTCAGCTTCCTGGCAGCCTGTTGGAAAGCCACTTGAAAAGTATAGATCAGCCTGTAGACACGGTACTGCTTATACAATTATTGAATCAGAATACGATGGGATAAAAACCGTGTCGACCTATTTTGTGCCACTGGATAAAATATTTGAAGTCTGGATGTTAAAGATAAGAAATAATGATAGAAAAAGGAGAAAGCTTAGAATTTTCACTTTTGTGGAATATTCTAATAACTGGTACATATTGCAGGATTGGATAAATTTACAGTATACACAACATATTGTTTGCATGAAGTACGTAGACGGTATGATTGACCATGGAATTAATGTATTCCTTCCTGATAGTACTGGAGATTTTGATAGTCATGATGGGAATAGACATACATGGCTTGGTCTAGTCGGTGAGAAAGTTACCGGATATGATACTGATAGAGAGGTATTCGTTGGTCCTTATCGAAGCTATAATAATCCTTCTGTTGTTGAGAAAGGTGAATGTGAGAATTCGATAGCAGTTGGTGATAATAGCTGTGGTGTCTTACAGGTGGACATTGAATTTGAACCTGGAGAAGAAAGAGAATTTGCAGTATTAATGGGTATAGGTAAAGCGGAAACCGAAGGGAAGAGAACGATATTCAATTATAATTCTGTTAATAAATTGCATGATGAATTTAATAAATTGAAAGAGTACTGGCATAACAGAATTGAAAACCTTAAAGTTGAGACTCCCGATAAAGAGTTTAACAGTATGGTCAATGTATGGAATCCTTATAATTGTATGATAACTTATGCGTGGAGTAGGTCCGCCAGTATTGTTTACAGTGGTGAAAGAGATGGTTTGGGTTATAGGGATACAGTACAGGATGTGCTTGGAGTACTTCATCTGATTCCCGATGAGGCAGGGCAAAGACTTGAATTAATGATAACAGGTCAAGTTTCCACCGGTGGTGCTATTCCAGTGGTTAATCAATTTACACATAAACCTGGCCAAGAGAAGCCTCCCCGGGAAGAAGAATATCGTTCCGATGATTGTATATGGCTTTTTGTTACAATTCCAGCATATGTAAAAGAGACAGGAGATATAAAATTTTATGAGAAAGTGCTACCCTATGCGGATAAAGGTCATGATACAGTGCTTGGTCATATGAGGAAGGCTATTGAATTTAATTTACAAAGAAGGGGTGCACACGGCTTACCCTGTGGTCTTTTTGCCGATTGGAATGACTGTCTGGAACTGGGACATGATGGGGAAACCGTATTTGTTGCAATGCAGCTCCGATATGCATTAAAAACTTATATAGAAATATGTGAACTTTTAAAAAAGAATGAGGAAGTCAATTGGGCAAGGAAGCATCTAAAGGAATTGGATGAATGCATTGAAAAATATGCCTGGGATGGAGATTGGTATATAAGAGCTTATAGATATGATGGAATGAAATTTGGCTCAAAAGAAAATGACGAGGGTAAAATATGGTTAAATCCTCAGACATGGGCGATTTTAAGTGGTCATGCAACAGGGAAAAGAGCTGAAAAATTATTAAATATTATAAGGAAAGAACTTTTTACTGAATATGGATTTTTGATACTTGATCCGCCTTATGTAAAGACAGATCATAAAATTATTAAGGCTGTTCTGTTTAATAAAGGTATGAAGGAGAATGCCTCAATTTTTAATCATACCCAGGGTTGGGCTGTAATATCGGCAGCAATTCTTGGAAATGGTAACGAGGCATATGAATACCTTAGAGCCTTTTTACCTGCTTATTTTAATTCAAAAGCAGAAGTTAGAGAGGTTGAACCATATGTTCATTGTCAGTTTACACATAGCAAATATAGCCCGAGATTTGGCGCAGGAAGGATTCCATGGTTAACAGGATCGGCAAGCTGGACATATTACGCAATTTCTCAATATATCTTGGGTATCAGACCTGACTACTATGGTCTGATTATTGATCCATGTATACCATCCCACTGGAAGGAGATAAAAATAAAAAGAAACTTTAGAGGTAAAAAATTCGAGATTACTATAGATAATCATAAAGGTATTGAGAGAGGGATAAAAAGGTTGGTGGTTAATGGAGAAAAGCTATCTTCGAATATGATACCTATAGAAATAATGAAGGAAGAAAATGTTGTGCTGGCTGAGATGGGGTGATTAGTTTTAAATCGAAATTTGAATTCAGTAAAGTGTCCAGAATTAAATTATAATCAAACCTTTCAAGTAATTTTACCCAACAACGTATATCAAAAAAATTCTAACAGTAAAACAATTTAAAGACTATGTCCAATTGGATATGGTTACCATTTATAGGCTTTCCAAAAGTTGAAGAATTGCTTTTATTAAATCGAGATGGAGGGAAGATTATTCTTTTTCTGACTCTGCATCCAGTTTTGATTTAAACCCAGAAAGTTCACCTCTTCTCAATACTTCAAAGAAATTATTAAAAACCAAATCACTTGCTTTTATGGTAAATATTTCAGGCATGGTTATGTGCCTTTTTAAAATCTGGTTTATGAATTTCTTTTTTTATTCTTTCTCTTGCTTTTTCAAAACTTTTCTCATCAGTAGGAGGAGTAGTTTGAACAAGCCAGTTATATTTTTCTCTTATGCGTTTCACTTCATAATAAAAATCTTTTCCATCTATAAAATCTTTGAAACTTTCATATAAAGATCTTGCATCATGTTTCAAAACAGTAAAACTTTTTGCAGCAAATTCATGTTCTCTTGCTTTACTTTCTGGTTCTAAAATTATGTTTGTAATTGCGATTATAGACGATATTAGAGTAATCCAGCTTACCCAATTGGGACTACCTAAAAGTAAAGCCAAAGCAGATACTCATGTAATAATGACAGGTATAAACTTAAACCAAAAAGATTTTTTCCATAAACTGGCTGCAAATAAATAATGCGCCTCAGCAGTATAAGTTGAGTCTTCTTCTATCCGTCTACATTCATTAACTAAATTTTCTATTTTTTTGTTGCTTTTGAAATTTTCCATGGTATTATCCATAAGCAGGAAAAGGTTCTCCAAATAATTCTCTCCATCCTTCAATAGCTTCTCTACCATCAAATTTGATAAGAGAATTGCAATAATTGCATATTTTTCCAAATATTTCTGCCAAACTGTTTTTGTCAATGGAATAATTATCAGCATTAGAAGACTTACTTCCCGGGATTTTTAAAGATTTCAAAACTTCATCTTTTGCAATACAAAAGAAACCACATAATAAAAGCGGAGAGGGAATCGGGTATATCTTATTCTTCAAATAAGATACAATGGTAGGAATAACATTTACAGCCAAAACCTCAAGGTGGTAGGATTTCATCTCAGGAAACAAATTTCTTTTAGCAGCTTTTAACATTTTTATTGTAGGAATTAAATATCTATCTGTTTCTTCGTTCTTTTTTGAAATATATTCAGCATCATAGTCGTAATCGGCAAGGATCCATCTATTCCTTTTAGGTATCCAATAACCTCTACCTTTAGGAAAAGCTGGAGTTCCATCAGCATATTCTCCTATATTATCAATATAAGCAGGTACAAGCTCGACTTTGGTATTATTGGCATAGTTGATAATAATGGTAGGACTATCTGTTTCTGGTCCCATCTTATCATAAGTTTCGTGTTCTGAAATTATATCTTCAACTTTGTCTAAACCATCTTTTGGTGTTATACCGCCAACATCTACCCATCGTGCAAAACTCCCAAGGATGACTAAAATATCAATGTCAAATGTATCATTTGAACGAGGTTGAATTCTTGTCTTTCTCTGCAAAGAACCGATTAACTTTGTTTTTATCGAAGGATCATGATTTTCAATTCATGATCTAATAGCATTGTGATGGGTTGTGATTTTTTTCTGAAAACTTTCGCTCAACTCTAATCTGCTTTTAAATTCGCTAAATGCTTGTGATATAGTAGTAGCCATATTTATGCCCTTTTGCTTTTAAAATCCTTCCTTCCCTTTATCTCCTTCCTCTCATTCCCAAAAACATCCATATAAATTATCATCATTCTATCCGTTAGTTTCTCTACAGGAAATCCGATCTCATAATTATTTTTCTCTAAATCAGAAGCAAACCATTTATCGTCCATATCAAAATATTCGCCGTTATAATCATAATCGATCATTACTATTGAAAGAGATTCTAATCCTAATTCTTCTTCCGGGATTGGTTTTTTGGAGATGATGTTGCTTCTAAATTCTTTAATTTTGATCATTGCTTCATCAAATAAAACATTTTTTTGTTTTTCAATATAATATTCTACCCGAGGACCGTCTTCAGGTATTCTATTAGTTATTTCCCATAAATCTTCACTTTTTGACATAGACTTCTCTTTCCACAATCTTTATTTCTTCATCTGTCAACTCGTAAAGTTTGTAAACCAACTGATCAATTTGGCGTTGGTATTGTTTTACTTTTGCCTGTTTTTGTGGATTTTCAAGATAGTCTTCGGATTGGGTGCGGGAGAGGATTTTGTCGACAAGGGTTTCAATCTGCTTAATGGTATGATGGCTTTGTGATGATATTGATGGTATTGGGATTTCTTTTAAATAAGGAATATCAAATCTTAAATAACCACTAGCCATATGAACCGTTTCAAATTTTTTACTGTACCAATAATTAATTAATTTTGAATTAAGAATACCGAGAATATAAAGCATGTTAATTTTACAATCAAAAAGTATTGTAGCTTTCCCGATAAATCTTTGTTCACTATCAATTGCACATTGAAGTCTCCGTGTAACACGGGCAATAACTATTTTATCTTTTTGTTCAAAAACCGATATTACACTGTCTGAATATATGTTGTAAGGTATATATTCTCCCTGCCAATCTATATAGTACTTTTTGATATCACTAGTTTGCAAAATAGGTTTATATCGTTTTTTCTGCTTATCTTCAAGTTTAAGATATTGGGACTTGTTAATTTTCTTCTTACCATAACCACTTTGGGAAGTACCCAAGATCATATTACAGACAGATCCCAACTTAATGTTTCCGTTCTCGATTTTCCTTATTAGTTTATAGTCTTGGTTAATTGGTATTAGTAAAGAGGATTCATTCAAAATCTCGTTTTTAGTTACAGAAAAAGTTGTATCGCCAAGTTTATCTAAATGATTGCAAGCGTTGATTTTAATTTCATAATTAGATTCATTATTTTTCACAAACAACCAGATCATTGGATACGTCGCAACTTCTTGAAAAACCTTGATATATGAAACATCTATAATAAATTTAATCGTTGTGTTTTCTAATATAAACTTTCTTAGTCCCAAGCCTGAGTTTATAGATAGGAAATGATTGGGATTAATAAATACAAAAATACCTTTATGTTTCAGTAAATAAAATCCTCTTTCTATAAAGTACATGTAAAGGTTAGGCCTTTTCGATTTTATATTCGTTTTATAATGAGATACTGCTTTAATAATATTTTTTGAAATATCCCTATAGTCGACATACGGTGGATTTGCAATCACCAATCAAATCCACCTTTTTCGTGGAATACTTCAGAGAAATATACTTCAAAATCAAATTCCTTGCGTCCCTTCGTAATCTTACTTATTAATTCTTCAATCTTACTTTTATATTCCTGCTTCTTTGTTGGATTAGTTTCGTTGAAATAAAGTGGTTTTAATTTTTCAAGTTGGTTAAATAGTTCGTTATTAAATAAATCCTTTTCTATGCCTAAAAGAGAGTTGCCACATACAATCTTATAATCCAGATTAGGCAGGGGTTTAATCTTTTTTATGTCTTCTTCATCCACTATAAGAGAGAGCCAAAGGCGGAGTTTGGCAACCTCGCAAGCTCCCGCGTCAATATCTACGCCGTAGATAGAGTTTTCTATGCACTCTCGCTTGAAATTGTAAGCGGATCGTAGCACAGACATTCTTGTCTGTGTTCCTTTTAGCGTATTATCATTTCTACCTTCACAGGCAGAAATTCCTGTGTTACTTTGATATAGCCAAAATTTGTCCGCAGATAAATTTGCCTTAGCTGGATTGGACATTATATATTTGAGAAAATAAAGATATTGTGCTTCACTCCGTACAATATGGTCATAAGATTCTTCCATCCAGATTTTCTTACCTGTAGTTCCTAAGAGTTTGTTAATCTCTCGGGCACTTGTTCCTTTTATTCCTTTAAGTAATTCAGAAAGCGAATATCCTGAAATAGGTTCAAGAAGAATATGAACATGGTTTGGCATAATAACAGCAGAGTGAACTCTCAATCGTTCTCCATCAAATTTCATTATACATTCTTTTAACTTTTCTCTTACGTCATCCCGAGCTAGAATACATGAACCATATCCCGCATCAATCCACTTTTCAAAACGTTTCCCAAATTTTTCATTGTATTCTTGCCATTCTTGCTCTGTCCACGGTTTTGGATGAGACTTTTCCCATATTTTGTATTCCTTTTTCCATGTTTCAATTTTTTCCTGGGGCAAAGAATCTGAAAGTCTAAAAGTAATCCAGTAAATAGCACCAGTTTTGGTCCAGTGAGGTAAATTGCGACGGGTAATGTGAATATCATCACAGGCAGGAATGCCTGTGCTACTCTCTAAATAATAAATCAAACTCTGCTGGCACATATAGTGAACAATTTCTCTCGGAGTGTAATAAACCCCAAATTTTTTATTGAATCGCTTCTCCAAACTCTTTTTACCGCTTGCCAGAGCTTTTTTATATTCACAAAAATTATCAGGCCTTATGGCATTGAATTTTTCATATAATTTACCGAGAAGTTCCGGGTCAATGGCGACTTCTTTTTCAAGGGGTTCGTCTTCTTTAACTGTAAAATTGAAACGGTCAAATACATCAAGAATACCATCTCCAATATCGCCTTCCGGGGTTCTGTGGCTATTGGAAAAAAGTTCATCTGGAAGGAGTATATCTGTATGTACCCAGTCATAACCACCAATTGGTTCAAAAAGTCCGCCATTTAAGAAGGGAATCTTACAATTGAAATCTTTAGACCATGTTGGATCGAGTTGATCACTTCTTGGATTATTAAGGGTATTGTAGAAAAGGAGTTCGAGGTAATTGTTAAAAAAGTTTTTCTTTTCTTTTTTACATTTTTCAAATAAATCTCTTATGAAATTTTTATCGCCTTCTCCCCATTTTTTATCCTGAGAAACACCAAACCATCCTTTTTTCTGTAAGAAATACAAAAATACAATCTGACCCAAGAGCTTTTTGGCAAACTCAACGGTATTAATATTTTTCGATTCAAAATCTTCCCTAACTGCTCGGTTGTGTTTAATTATATTATCCAGGGCATCTACTGTGAGGATAAGAAGATCACGATACTTTTCAAAAAATTCTTTTGTAACAACCTCAACATTAAAAGCTTCCTCAAGTTCCTCAAGTGTTGGTTTTTCATCTCTCTCAAGAAGGGGGACAAATCTACTTTGTGCGGTATGGCTTTTTTCGTTTCTGCCTACAAGAAATGACCATCTTTTTGTTGGTGTAAATTCTTCTTTTACTTTTATTTTGCCAGTAGGAGTTTCTTCAATCTTATAATCTATTTTGACAAGTGAAAAGCGCCAATCTTCTGAATCAGGAGAAACAAAAGCGACAAGTGCAGCGTCTTTCCATTTCACTCCTCTGCTTCCTTTAAGATACCAAGCGATAAAATTTCTTTGAGCAGTCCTTGCACGAGTTAAAGATGTCTCTCTTTTAAGTTTTACAATTAATAAATCAATTTCATTCTCTCCATCTGTGTATTTACCTATTCTTTCAAATGAGTTTATATATTGCTCAAATGCATCCGGAATATAATTGCCTCTATATATAAATGTCTTTTCTTCGTAATCTTTAAGGAGATTTTTTAAGAATATAATAAATTTATCCTTATTGAATTCGCTTTCAAATGTTTCAATTACAATTCGTTTTGCTAATTCCCTATTCATTTTTTTTGTAATCTTTTAAAATTTCTTCAACCGTTTCTTTTAATACTGATATTTCTTTTTTAACTGTCTTCCACACAACTTCATAGATAATACCAAAGTATTCGTGAATTAATTTATCTCTCATCCCTGCTACTTCTCTCCATTTAATTTGAGGATATTTTTCTTTAATAGATTTGGGAATCTTTTTAGATGCCTCTCCAATGATTTCAAGGCTTCTTACAAACGCTCTTTTTAGATGTTCATTGTTTATAAAAGACTCATAGTCCAGATTTTCGCTTTCTTTTAGAAGGTAATTACATTCAGTTTATATGTCTACCAAATAATCAGTAATTTTTCGTTTCATAAATAGATTACCTCTTTCAGTATTACTTTACCGATATGAGGTTTTAAAGCCCTTTTTATAACAAGGTCAACCTTTATTTTAAGTTTGTCTGAAAGAAAATTTTCCATCTCAATGAATTCAATTAAAGACGGAACTTCATCAAATTCTACCAGTATATCAAGGTCACTTCTTTTTTTCTGTTTATTTTTTACATAAGAACCAAAAATGCCGATTTCTTTGACCTTATATTTTTCTTTCAAGAAAGGTTTAAGTTTTATCAATGTCTTTTTTATTTCTTCAATTTTTTTCATCTCTCTCCTTCTGTGAGATACATTGATAATATAACTTCTCTTTTCCCTTCTATATTTCCTGAAAACTCTGCATAATGACTTTCAAGAAAGCGAAAAGAAATTTCTTTTTATAACACTGCAATTACTTTTAATGGATTTTTTATCTCTTCAACTTTAAGTTTTTGAACTGCTTTTAGTGCTCTTTGGACTGTCTTTTTTGGTAAAGCACCTTTTTCAAGTTGCTCTATAACTTTTCTGAGGTATTCTTCCTGGTCTTCTGTTAATTTTTTACTATTTTTCTGCACCACTTTTAAAATTTTAAATAATTTAGTTGCACTATCAGTTCCACCTTTACGGCGGGTTTCAATAACTTCTTCAACAGTGGCATTGAAAAATGCTGTTTTATTTTTATTAAGTAACTCATAGTAATCTTCTAATGGGAGTTTTTTCCTCTGTTCATTTATTGAACTTTCAAGAATTTTTGCTGCATTAAGAAAGTCAAGTTCAATAGGTTCTTTTGTTTTTTTATCTGATAAAAAGAATTTCATCAGTTTCCCTTTTCTAAAGAATGTAAGGAGGGCATTAGGCTGGGCAAAATCTTTCAAAGATTGATTAAAAACCTTTGCAGAACGTGCTTTTTTAGGAAGTCGTTTTATTTTTTCAAAGAGTTCTGGATTTTTATCACGAATATCCTCTATAACTCTTAAGTATTTGAGTTCACTTTCCTCTGTCTCTTCTTGTGTAATTGTTTTTTTAGAAAGTAATCTATCAAAAAGCTCGTGAGAAGAGACAGGTTCTCCTTCAGTTAAAATTGATGCATCACCACCAAGCAATGTTAAAAAGGCTTCTATTTTTGAACGAGCAATATTGGTTAATTCTATTTCATTATCTGCCTGTTTTGTAGGGAAGAAGTTAAATGTATAAATTTTATCAAAAGGAGTATCAATACGGTTAATTCTACCTACTCTTTGCATTAAGCGTGTAGGATTCCAGGGGATATCATAGTTTATTACAACGTTTGCCCGATGAAGATTTACACCTTCAGATAGAACTTCTGTCGAAATCAGTATTTTATAATCATCTTTTTTATTTCTTGCTCTTGCATCAAAGTTTTCTATTACCTTGTCACGAACCTCTTCTGGAGAATTGCCGTGGAAAAGCAGAGCTATTTCTCCAACATTTTGGGTGAGATACTCTGCAGTTTCTTTTGACTCTGTAAATATAATTAGTTTGTTATTTCTAAGAAGTGGATGTTCTTTTAAGTTTTTTAGTAGTGTTTCCAATTTAGGATCCCTTTTTATGTTCTCCCATATTAATATTATTTTTTTAAGAATTTCGAGGTCCTTCTCAAGTGCATCTTTAAATTCTTCTCTAAAATCTTTGCTATCATACCTTTCAGCTTTTCCTTCATCGATCAATCTCTGAACGCTTTCATCATCTCCTTGTTCTAAAAGTTCGAAAATTTTATTTATGTACTGTTTGCTTACATAAACATTACCTTTTTTGTATTCTTCAATAAATTTCTGGTAAGAATAAGTAAATCTATCAATGGTCTTTTTAAAGGCATAAAAGCTACTCTCTAATCGTTTTACAAGTAGAACTTTCATAAATCCGCCCATATTTTTCTGAGACTGTTCCTCAAGTTGTGAAATTCTTTTCTTCAGATAGAGTAAAGGAGTATAACGGGCATAATTAAAATCCTGGGTTATTAATTGGATTGTTTCCATAAAGATTTTATCTTCTTCATCATTCAACTGATAATAAAATGGTTTTGGGTCTTCTATCTCGGGAAATTTAACATTATTTCTCTTTAAATCCCCTGTAAAGTATTTTTCAATTTCTGTCCTCGTCCTTCTGACCATTAAATATTTTAAAACTCTTTCTCGTATTTCTTTTGAATTTGCTTTGGTTATTTCAAGAAACTTATCATAATCTTTCTGACGGTTAACTTTTTTTAACCTTCTCTCAAGCCTTGCAAAAAACTGTTCAAGATTAGTGGCTCCTGGAATAGTACTTCTCTTTGGATTCTGGAAGAGCTTTATCTGAGTAAGAATGTCTTTTGGGGAATTATTATAAGGAGTGGCAGAAACTAAAATAACTCTTTTGCCACGACATATTTCAGCGATATCTTCGTAACTAACCGTAGTTTCTGTCCTGAAGCGGTGTGCTTCATCTATTATGATATTCCTATATTCTCTATACTTTATCAATTTTTTTGCTTTATCGAGTTTACCAGTTGAAACAAAATCTGCAGGAATACGAAAATCAGAGAAAACATTTCGCCATGAACCAGGGTTGTTTGGGTTGAGAAGGGATGGAGGTGCAACAACAAGTGTTCTTCCATCGAGTTGCCCTGTCAGCATAGCAGAGACGTAAGTTTTTCCAAGTCCTACAACATCAGAAATAAAAACTCCTCCATACTCTTCCAGTATCTTTTTGGCATTTAAAACTGCTTGTTCCTGATACTCAAATCTTTTAAAATCAGAGGGTAAATATTTCATGAAAATTTCATCTGTTCTGCTTAGTTCATCTTTAAAATATTCATACAGAAACTTGAGATAAAGTTCATAGGAAGAAATATTGGGATTAAGCCAGGTCTTTTCTGTTACTGTTTGGATGTATCTATCTGTAACATCAACAGCGTTTTTCCACAACTCTTCAAATCTTTTTTTAGCAAATTCATAATCGGAACGATTTTTTAGCTCTACATTGAACTCGAGATTATCCTCTAAACCTGATTGAGTAAAATTGCTTGATCCTGTAACAACTCTTCCAACATCTCTGTCTCCTTCTCTAAAGGTTATAATATATAATTTTGCATGAATATTTTGAGAAGGGTAGGCTCTTATTTGTAGTTTACCTGTTTTTATCCATTCAATAAATTTTTTAACTCCTTCTTCGATATATTGGCTGTCTTCTGAATCTTCCATTTCTTCTATTATCGTATTCTCTATTTTTTGCTTTGTCTCAGTATAAGATAATTGAAATGATTGCTGAGACTTACCTTGAGCAGTTTTTATCAAATTGTAAGTTTTTCTTGTTGTTCCAATCCCAATAAGAATCCTTATTCTTTCTGTTTTTTCCAATGCCCTATACAAATTATAAAATCCACTTACATAGAAATAAGCAACTAAACAATCAAAAAATCTGGCATATTTTATTAATTGTTCAAACCTATCTTTTAAGGTTTTATTCGGTTCGTTTACAATGAAAGTTAAATCTAAAGTATTTATTGCATTTATTTGCTCTTCAGTAAGTATCTTTTCCATTTCGATTCCTTTTTAATATTATGTTGTTTTTTCTCGGTCCATTTATCAATTAGGTCTTTCTTAAATCTCAACTACGTCCCAGTTTTCATAGCAGAATTTTCCTACTTTTGGTAATTCAATAAATAGTATGATCATTCATCTGTAGATAGGGATCCTGCTGTTTTACTATTAAGATTTCTGAAGCTTGGGATTCCCCCCTTTTCATAAATAATTAGCTTTTCTTATAGAAATTTTCATCTTAAAATTAATCATTGTTAATTATTATACATAATTACCAAATAAAAATCAAACATTTTTAAATTTTGACTGGTGGGTATCAGCCTGAATAAGATTCCTATTTTGTTTTTATAATTCCGTCAGGTCTTTTTTAACCTGTTTGATCCGTCAATTATATAAACCAATCCTAATGAAACTAATTTATGTTCTTTTATATTTCCATAATATGTTATGATAGAGGAGCCGTCTACATGTCCTCTGAGAACTCCACCTGCCATGTTAATTTCGACTCGATTTTTGCCATTTAGATTCAAGACAGCATTAACGATATGGCAATTTTTAAAATCTATATTTCCTGCTATTTTTGAGGTTATTTTCAGGTTTTTAATGTAATTATTGGTTCCTTTTATTTTACCTGCTTCGCCGATGAGAATTTCAAGGCTTTTTAGTGAAAAGTTTTTGATATTGATGCACGATGGACAAGATACTTCTATTTTTTCAATATGTGATAAAGATAGTTTTATGAACAATTTTTCCTTGAAATCTAAAATATTCTTTTTTGAACTTATGACAAGATTATTATCTGAAATATTTATTTTTAAGTTATTTAGTTCAGTTTCTGAACCTGAAATATCAATGCTGTTGTTTTTAGAATTTATTACGCTTACAGAGGAAGGGATCAATATCCTAATACTTTTAAAATTTGCTAAATGCAATTCTTTGTTACTCAAGATTATATGTGATATTCCATTGCCGTCAATGATAGAAAACTCATCTTTTATTTGAATTCTGATAATTATTAATAGAATAAATATTGCTATTAAAATCAATCCAAAAGTTGCAAGTAATATTTTATTTGTTAACTTCATCCTAACTCCTCTTCAGTTTTGTTTTTATAACTATCGTACAATTTTTCTAAATCTTTAAAAGTTATATTCAGCATCTCCATGTTTTTGAATAAAACAGGAAGCTGTAGTTTTATAAAATCTTCTTTTTTTAACTTTATAGAAAGTTCATAGGCATCTTCGCTTACAAAATATCCTATTCCTCTTTTATTGAATATGACACCTTTATCCTGCAGATAATTATATGTTCTCATAACAGTATTTGGATTAACTTCGATATTTACCGCCATTTCTCGAACGGATGGTATTTTGTCTCCCGGTTTCCAGTTTTTTAGGATAATATTATCGAGAATATAATCAGCAATTTGTAAATATATTGCTCTATCTTCTCTAAATTCCACCTATACCTCCGTCTCTTTCAGTCTCAGATATGTTAAAACCCAGAAAAAAGGTGCCAGTAAGAAGTGAAAAATAAAGCTGAATATTTGTGCCAGCTGGTTTCCAAGAGATTCAAAAGTATGAATATCAAATTCGATAGGTGGGAAAATTATGTTATTTTCATAAGTCCATATGAATAAAATTCGAGTGAGCAAAACGGAATAAAAAGATAATACAATTGATATTAGAAATAGTGCTAAAAGTGTCTTTAATAAATTATGACTTTTAAAATAGACAGAACCGAAAAGAAAAACGGACTGGGTAATTAAATATACTTTTATTGATGTTATGATATTATTTTGAAAGGGATTGAAAATTGGGAAATTTGATCCAAAGATTAGTCTGGTTACAATAGAGGCTATTATGGAAAATAAAAAGTATGTTATGACAGATACTATTATGAATCCTATGGAAGAGGTTAGAAATTTTGTCAGAAATTTTTCGAAGATTGATGCTGGTAAAGTAAGAAAGGCGTAGTTTTTTGGATACTGGTGCAGTTCTTTAAAAACAGAGGCTGTGTAGGTATATCCGCCGAAGAAAAGTACAATAAGGTAGAAGGTTTTGTGAAAATCCCATGTCCTGCTTGCGTTAATAGTGATAATATTCAAAAAAAGCAGCACTCCAAATATTGCTCCTGTGGCGATGAGTAAAGTTCTATATTGCGTTATCAACTCGTTTCTTATAAGGTGATATAGACGATTAAAATTAAAGTAACTATTGGTTCTCATATATTGTTGCCTCCTCGTGAAAAAGTTGATGGAATTTTTCTTTATTGTTAATAATAGCGTTAAAAAGGATTTCCAGATCGATTTTTGCATCCTGATCACCTTTATTCGGGAGAAGGATAGCAAATCCGCCGATTGTCTTTTCATAGTGAATTATATCTTTATCGGATTTCAAATCGGAGGTTAGCTTTACTGTTAATTTTTTGAGAATTGTATCCATATCCTGTTTAAAAATTATTTTGCCGTCATCAAGTATTATAATTGAGTCTATCAGATTTTCTGTATCTCTAACCTGATGTGTTGAAATAATAATTATTTTATCATCAGTTATTGCAGAAGCTATAGTTTTTCTGAATTGAGATTTTGAAGGTATATCGAGACCGTTAGTTGGTTCATCAAGAAGTAGTATTTTGCAATTTGTTGCAAGCCCAAAGGAAAGGATAAATTTTTTCTTCTGACCGTAAGAGATGGATGTAAGCTTTGAGTTGGCTGGTATATCGAAATTACTGATGTATTCGTAGAGTTGGTTTTTATTGAATTTATCGTAGAATGGAGAATAGGCGTTTACGAATTCCCTTGGTGTTATAGGTGGCAGATAAAATTCCTCAGGTAAGAAAAATATTTCTTTTAGCATTTCAGGCAGTCTTTTGTCCGATTGATACTTGAATATTTTACATTCCCCGTTCTGTGGAAAAAGTAATCCACACATAATTTTCAGCAATGTAGTTTTTCCAGCACCATTTTTACCAAGTAATCCATATATTCTGCCAGGTGTGAGATTTAATGATAACTCATGGAACAGTTTTTCTTTTTTCCTATATCCAAATGAAAGTTTATTAATTTCGATCATTTTTCCTCCATATTACTGTATTAGTGTAATATAACACTAAGAATGTATGCAGGATTTTTATGTTTGTCAAGTATTTTTTACAATTTTTTTATATCTAATTCAATCTCTCTTTTTCCATATATGATTGATTTGCCTTTTCCAGTAACAACCTGTAAAAGAAATGATCCCTCTCGATATTCTTACCTTTTCCCCCTTGTTACAGCGGACTGCTTATCTATTACTCGCAGTTATCTGGTATCACCATTTTGCGGGATTTTTATTCAATTCGGTTTAATAATTTTAAATCTTTTTTTTATTCTTTAACTGATTAGGGTGACTATAAATGGAGAGTTTAATAAAAATTATAGAGCATTTTTAATTGTTAAATCAATCCCTTAATAAATCTTCCAGTTTTATTTTTGTATCATTTGGCTCTCTATACTTGATGATAACGGGTGTATATAGACTTATATTTGTCCCTTTTACCGTTTTATCTAATGACCTTGAGCCAGGGACTACGACAGCCATTTCCGGAACAACTATTCTGCTCTTCTCATCAGGCTCAATTATCTGATTATTGACAAGATCGTAGATTTTGGTTGATGCGGTTATAGTTGTGCCTGACCCAAGGATTGCCCCTTTTTTTATTAATGTTCCTTCGTAAACTCCGCAATTTCCGCCAATGAAGACATTATCTTCTACAATCACAGGATATGAACCGATCGGCTCAAGTACACCACCTATTATAACCCCTGCACTTATATGACAATTTTTGCCAATTTGTGCACAGCTGCCTATTAATACCTGAGAATCAACCATAGTACCATCATCAACGTAAGCGCCAATATTTATATATGAAGGAGGCATTATTATTACATTATTCCCTATATATGCTCCTTTTCTTACTGTTGTGCCCCCAGGAACAACTCTTATGTTTTTTGAAGAATCGATTTCCTTTATTGGTAATGTATTTTTGTCATAAAATATCCATTCACCAATCTTAATTTTTTCTATCTTACCAATTTTAAACCCAAGAAGTATCCCCTTTTTTACCCATGGATAAATTATCCATTCATCTTCTTTTTTTTCTGCTATTCTAATTTTTCCTTCATCCAGTAGTTCGATAAATTCGTTGTAGACAGATACTGCCTCTTTTCGTTCTTCCTCAGTTTCTAATTTCTTTTCCGATAATTCCTCTATTTTATTCCTTAAATCCATTATGCCTCCTTAAGTATTCCGGTGGAGATAAGAATATTTTTGAGCTTTTCTTTGTTTTCGGGTTTTAATGGGACAAGCGGTAGTCTCACTTCTCCAGCAGGCAGATTACACATATTCATTGCCTCTTTGATGGGTGCTGGATTGGTTTCAATAAATATACCTTTGAAGAAGGGTAATAGCTCATAGTGAATTTTTCTTGCCTCTTTTAATTTATTTTCAAGCATTGCATTTACCATTTTACATACTCGATCGGGGATGAGGTTGCTTGCAACAGATATAACGCCCACACCTCCAAGAGCCATTATCGGAAATGTTAAATTATCATCGCCACTCATTATGGAGAAATCTTTCTTGGCAGAAATATCAGCGTAAGTTCTCATTATCTGATCTATGTTACCGGATGCTTCCTTTACACCGATTATATTTGGTAGTTCGGAGAGTCTTGCCATCGTATCAACTTCGATATTTCGGCCGGTGCGACCGGGAATATTATAAACCACAACTTGTATATCGACTTCTTCTACAACTGCCTTGAAGTGATGGTAGATGCCTTCCTGTGTCGGTTTATTATAATATGGTGTAACAATAAGAACAAGGTCTGCACCTTTTTCCTTTGCCATTTTGGTATTTTCTATAGTTACCTTTGTTGAGTAACTTCCAGTACCTACCATTACAGGAACTCGTTTATTTACTGTTTCTATTCCTATTTCAATGATTTTTTCCTTTTCGTATGATGATAGAGTGGGTGTTTCAGCTGTGGTACCAAGCAGTAGTATCCCATCAACTCCTCCATTGATAATGTAGTTTATTAATTTTTTTAGTCCTTCATAATCAACTTCACCATTTTTAAATGGTGTTATCAGTGCAGTATATGTGCCCTTTAAATTCATTTTTATCCCCCTTTTATTCCTTAATAATCTCCTTTTTGATTAAATCATAGAAAGAGACCATCCCTTCTATTTTATCCATTTTTTCAATAGCAAAGAAGACGCCTCCGGCGAATATTTCCCTGGATTTTGCTCTGTGGTTTAGAATTATAGTGTCATATGGAGAGTCAAATATCACACTATGTTCGCCAAAAATATGACCGCATCTTACACCAGCGATATGGAGTTCATTTTCTGAAATTTTACTGGTAAGATTTGAGTTTATAGCCTTTTTTCTATCCAGTTCATTGATAATAATTTCTCCCATTTTGATAGCAGTCCCTGATGGGATATCCTTCTTTTGGTTGTGGTGAAATTCTACTATTGATGCGTCATAGGAAGGGAAGTTGTTCATTATCCGTGCAAGATAGCGAGTAACAAAAAAGAAAATATTTACACCAATAGCAAAATTAGGAGCGTATATCATTTTTATGCCACTCTCTTCAACCATTTTTTTTACTTCGTCAATTTTATCATACCAGCCTGTTGTACCGACAATTATATTTTTCTTTAGTTTTGTAAGTTTTTGAATATTATCAAGAACAACAGATGGTGTGGTAAATTCTATACATATATCGGCATTGCTCACTGTTTTTTCGTTTATCTCGTTGAAATCAGCTTCATTAGAAATAGGGTCTATAGTAGCGACAACATTATGGTTAAATTTTGGAGCAATAGATTTTATTGTTCTTCCCATTTTGCCAAAGCCAATGATAGCGATGTTCATAATTTTATCTCCTGATTATTTATTGTTTTAATTATTTTATTAGAAAAAGAGGAAACATTACTAAAAAGCTGATAATACATGTATGGTTGTGAATTTTCACTTGAACTTTTCATAATAGCAACGTTTTTTGCCCCTGAAAAATATGCTGTTATGCTATTTTTATCAAGTATTTTCTTTCTATAAAATTTACACCACAGAGTTTAACCAGTCTCAAGAAATTCTCAAGTGGTATCGTTGAGGGGTATATAAATTATTCCTGTTGGACTATTTACATAGTCCTTATCTTCTACCATAGATGTATTGGCATGAAAACTATGCACGGGAAAAATGAATATCTGATTTAGTTATTTATGTAAAGTGCTATTTTACTTTGTAAACACCGACGGATAATGAAAAGAAACAGCCGTAGGCACCTTCGATTGTGGTAGCGATAGGATTGTAAACGTGATTCAGGAGATTTCTTGATGTTTTTTGGTACCTGAGGTATTTTTCATCAAAAGAATAGATCAATACTGTAAGACTATCTATTGTATTAAGAGGATATGTGGATGCTATATTGATTTTCAAACTATCGATGCCGTTGTGTGTAACTGATAGAAATTCTGTATTAAGAATATTTGGTACAAAATAAAATTCAGAATAAGCAGAATTCTCGGGTGGATGGTAGGTCATGTTGATGGAATTGTCTTCGAACTTAACATCATTCTGAACTATTACTGGCTTAGATGGAACTATAGTGGTGTCGACAATAGTCACACTATCAGGCAGTTCTATTTTAAGCAAATATTTGCAATTATCTTGAGGGATAAAATCATTATTTATGTACTTTGCATATTGAATGGTATCGGTAGAAAAAGCTGTGTCTATATAAAATGAAATCTCTTTGCCGTTGCCTAAATTTATTAGTTTAACAGTTGCATCATGGACATTGGGTTTTTCTTCAAAATCATTAGTTTCGATATTAATACAGTTTATAAGAAAAATGAATGATGAGCCGGGTTGTCCATCGTTGCGGATTACTCCAAGGACATTCGTCTTTACATCTTTGCCAATTCTATCGATACCCGCTGGCATTGGACCTGGTTGATTGGGAAGGTAACATGATACTAAAAGTATAGCCAATGATAATATTACGGTAATTTTATTAATATTCATTAATCCCTCTAAAATTTTATAATATATCCTGCACTTATAGATGGAAAATACTCTATCCCTATAGCGTAATATCCATAATCGGGAATATAAATATAATAATATGGATTTCTGTAAAGGAATAAAAGATTTTTAATACTAAAATTAAGTACAGCGCCCTTTGCCCTCAGGAATTTCGCGAGTTTATATCCAAACCCTTTACGAAGTTTTTTCTTAACACCTACATCGAGTTTAACTCTCGGTGGAAATCTTATATTATTTTTTTCTGGTGTTAGATATGAAGGAACCAGAGTAAAATCGTTCAGAACGGGATCATAGCTGAAATACCAGTAGAAATGTTTTGTGAAAGTTTTTGGAAAGCCAGATGAAATCTGCATTGTCAGGCTGTAGGTAATCGACTCTGTAGGCATAAGCATTGCTGCCAGTTTCAGAGAATGAGGTTGGTCCGCATCGAAAATGTATTCTTTTCCATTGTTGATACTTGGAAATTGGCGAAATGACCTTGAATAGGTATAGGAAATCCAGCTTATTATATTTTTTGAATTGATGCTATAAAGAAATTCTATACCGTATGATTTGCCTTTACCATTCTCAAAATATAGATCATTGAAGGGATTGTTTACGTCTTTATAAATTATTCGATATAGCCTATTCATATTTTTATAATATGCTGAAATGGAAATTTTTGATAGCTTTGAGATTTCGTACTCGAGTTCCAGGACATTTTGATAACTGGCTATGGGTTTTCTATTCTTAATTGGAACATAATAATCAAGAAACTGGACAAATTCCTCGTTTGTTGTATTTAGTGTTGTGAGAAATTGTTTATACTCTCCCGATGAAAATTTTATATTAAAAGGATTTAGATCAAGAATTAAAGAGAATCTTCTCTCGGGGATAAAGTTTTTATTTTCTATAGTGGTTAGTCGATATCCCATGACAAATGATAAGAAAGAAGTCGATATTTTATCCTGCAGGTAAATTGAGTTTATGTTATAGGTTTGTTTCTTTGAAAGATAACTTCCCGCAAAATATAAATATTTGTTAAAGAAGTTGTAAAATTTTGCCTCAAGTCCTGCTTTTATGATCTGATTGAAAACTGTAAAAACTGTTATTGATGGCTTCAGAGTAATGTCAGAAACTTTATTATTAAACTTTGACTCCATATTCACAAATACGTTTAAGTCTTCATCCTCTTCCTCTCCTGTTTTTACTGCGAGAAGGCTATAATTTTCTGAAAAGCAGGAAGAGTAGTAAGTTTTTAAGTTCAGTATCAGCCCAGAAGACAATAAATAAGAATACTGAAATCCTGTTGCAAAGTTAGTAGTGGAAGTTTTAAAACTTTCGTCGAAATTGTTAAAATTTTCCTCTTCATCGGGAAAATAAACTAACAGATGCTTAATATTCCATTTCATAAAATCTCTTGCATAAAAAGATGAGAATTTAAATCGACTTTTTTCTCCTTTTCTAAGGATGGAGAGATTGTAGTCAGCAAGTACGTTTGGAGAACCCATAAGGAAACGCGTTATTAAGTCTGAAGTAAATCTTCCCGAAATCATAGCAGTTGTATTGTGGGAGAGTGGGAATTCAATAGCACCAGATACTCCATTTGTTGAGGGGCTGAACTCTCCCATAAATTTTTCTTTATGTCCATCCCTTGTTGTTATCTTTAATATTGATGAATTTCTCCCTCCAAATTCTACATCAAATCCACCAACCATAAATGAGATATCCTTTATTGCATAGGGATTAAATATAGCCTCATATGATAGAAAATGTTTTGGATTGTATATGGTAATCTCATCGAGTAATACAAGGTTTTCACCAGGGTCGCTTCCTCTTACATATAACTGAGGCGAGATTGGATCAGCAATTGTTACACTTGGTGAAAGTCGAAGCATTTTGAAGATATCTCGATTTACCTGAGGTAATTCCTGTAAAATTGCTGGGTCAATCTGGTAGGTGGAAATATCTGTTTCCTTTGAAATAAGGGCTTCTTTACGAGCTGTTACAACTATTTCCTCACCCTGAATTACCCTTGGCTTTAGTTCTATTTTGCCAAGAAAAATGCTGCTGTTAATTATGTTAATATCTATTTCACATTTCTCATACGCAATGTGACTGAATGTGACAATATATTTTCCTTCCTTTATTCCAGAGATAAGAAAAAATCCATTTAAATCAGAAACAGTCCCCATGTTTGAATTTTTGATAAAAATATTAACACCTTGTATGGTCTCTCCAGAATTTTTATCAACAATATATCCTGAAATATTGTAGGAGTATAAAATTTGGGAAAATATTATCGTTATCAGTATAAGTATTTTAAGGATTCTCATGGTATCTTATATCCTATATAGAAACTTAAGCCAGGTTCTATCTTATCTATTTCAGTTGGTAAGATATTGATTTGAAGGTACAGTCCACAACCTGCAATGAATCCTTTTCGATGATACCTGTTATATTCAAAAGAGTATCCAGTAAGGATATTGAACATGAGAATATTGAAGTATTCTGTATGTTTGATCTTTTTCGGATTAAAGTTGTTTATACCGAAGTTTATATTAACGTTACATACTCTTAAGAAATTTTGATCTATTCTTATATAGGAAAAATAATTAAGCCCATTTATGCCAATCGATTCGTGAATATTTGATTTTTTGTAGTAAATGTATCTTGTTGCTCTGGCAAATTTTTTATTCATTCCTTCTGGATAATAGAGCATCATTCTTGGTATTATGCAGAAGCTTTTTGGGAATACCAAAAATTCTGTCCAGAGGTATAAGTTTCTTTTGTATAGATAGGGATATGTATTTGGGCTATATTTTTCTTCTGCGATGTATTTTGCCTGGTTTGTAAAGAATTTGTCAAGTAGTTGAGAATAATATTCTGGTTTTTTTTCTTTTTGTGGAGCTTTTAGCTTTATTTCCCATGTCCAGCTGGAAATTAGTTTTCCTTGCTCATCAGTCAGAAGTGTATAAGCATTTAGTAGAAATCCTTTTGATAAGAAGGTTTGATTTTCGTATTCAATATTTAAATCATTTAAATAAAGAGTACCCTTTTTATCTGGACAGTAAATAGAAATGTATTTTTCTAAATATTGACTTACAGGTTTATCTAATATGACATACAGGTCAACGGGAATAAAGAATTTTTTCGTCTCAGATATACATAGTACTCTATCCTTATATGTACGATGGTCAATGACCTTTATATTACTATCATTTGTTTTTTTATCTGAATAAATATTTATTGAGACTTCGACTGTATCACTTAGAATATTATCAAAGGAAATTTTTGCTAAAATGCAATTTACAAATATAAGGTAATAGATAATTTTTAGGATATTTTTAATTTTAGTATTCATCGAGTAAATCATGGCGAAATTTAACTATTTTCTTTGAATCAAAAAATTTTAATAAAAGATTATCAGCGGAAATGTGAATTTTATTGTTTCATAAAATAATATATTTTTTACTTTACATTTTTGATTTTTATAAATATAATTTTGTGACATTTAAAAGGTACGTTATGGATGATTACAAAATATTAAGAAAAATCCCAATATTTACGGATTTGAAGGATAGCATCTTAGAGAAAATCTACAGTAGAATGCAAAAAAAGACTTACAAAAAAGGTAATTTGATCTTAATGGAAGAGGAATTTGGTGATACACTGTTTATCCTGAGCAAGGGCAGTGTAAAGATTACACGCATGAGCGAAGATGGCAGGGAGGTTATACTCTCGATATTGGGTGAAGGTGACTTCTTTGGCGAGATGTCAATTCTTGATGGAGAATCAAGGTCCGCAAATGTTGTTGCACTCGAAGATTCAGAAGTATTTACTTTGAGGCGAGCTGATTTTCTTGATCTGCTTGAGCAGCATCCTCAAATTGCAATTATACTTCTTCAGGAACTTGCGTCACGTTTAAGAAAATCAGACCAGCAGATTGAGAGCTTATCTCTTGCAGATGCAGAGAATAGAATTGCTATGGCTCTTGTCAGGCTGGCAGAGGAGCTGGGTGTTATAAAAATGGGACAGGTAATAATAGAAAACCTCCCATATCAGCAAGATATTGCCAATATGGCTGGTACTTCCAGAGAGACCGTTTCGCGGGTTTTTAAGCATTTTGAAAATCTTGGTTATATAAAAAAAGAAGGTAGAAAACTGCTTATTCTGAATTTTGAAGATTTTGTAAAACGCTTTAGTTAACCTTCTCTTTTAATAATTAAAAAGTCAATTTCTACAAATAGTTGGTCAGATTCGATGTGCTTTCTTTATTGGATTATAATGCTTAATAGTAAATTTTGCTGGGTTTTTATTTAAATTTTATTCTATAAATTATGTGTTTGATATTATAAGATTAGTTCATGATTTATGCCAGGAAATGGGAATGAAGTAAAGGAAATGAGTTTCTTAGATCATCTCGAAGAGTTAAGATGGCGTATTATAAAATGCATCTTTGGCATTTTAATTTTTGCTGTTGTTTCATTTTTATTCTCTGATTTTGTAATAAAACTTTTAATAGAACCTATTAAGAAAATAAATCCTGAAGTAAAGTTTCAGGTACTAAAGGTGCAGGGGTTATTAGTATTGAAATTGTGGATTGCTTTTGCATTGGGGATAGCTTTTTCTATTCCCCTTATTGTCTATCAGATATGGGCGTTTGTTTCGCCTGGACTATATCAGCATGAAAAGAGATGGGTACCGTGGTTGATTGCGAGTGTGACTATTTTTTTTATTGGGGGAGCTGTATTTGCCTATTTTGTGATTATTCCTTTTGCTGTAAGATTTCTTACATCGATGGGTGTAGAAGATGTGGAGAAAAATATCTCAATAAACTACTATGCAAAGTTTGTAATGCAGCTTATTATTGCAGCGGGGGTATTGTTTCAACTTCCTGTGTTGTCATTTATACTTACAAAAATTGGATTAATTTCCCCGGAAACACTTCGCAAGTATTGGAGGCACTCGGTAGTTATTATGCTTGTACTTGCCGCATTTATTACTCCTCCTGATCCTATAAGCATGATTATAATGGGGATTCCTTTGTTTTTATTATATGAACTGAGTATAATTGTGTCAAAAATTGCATATAAACCAATTAAAGAAAATGAAGACGAAGAATCACCAGCTGGTTAATAGGAAAGTATAATGCGCACCCTTGATGATATATGTAGTCCTATTAGTGAGGAGTTAGAAATATTTAATAGGTTATATAAAAAAAGCCTTAAATCTGATATTACATTAATTAGTACAATAGTAGATTATATTTTAAAGCAGAGAAGCAAGAGAATCAGGCCTATCCTGGTTTTGCTAACCTCAAAATTGTGCGGTAAGCCCAACGATAATACATATACATCGGCAGTTCTTGTTGAAATGTTACATACCGCAACTCTTATTCACGATGATATTGTTGATGAATCGGACACAAGAAGAGGTATGCCATCAATAAATGCTATCTGGGAAAATAAAACTTCCGTGCTGATGGGAGATTGGTTATTCAGTAGGGCTTTGTCCTGTATGCTCTCGTTAAATAATTTCGATATGTTGAAAATTTTGGCACGGACAGCTGAATATTTAAGTGAGGGTGAGATAAGGCAGATTGAAGCAACAACTGATTATCACGTAAACCAGGGAATATATTTTCAAATGATATTTTCGAAAACAGCCTCTTTAATAGCGGCCTCATGTCAACTTGGTGCAATGTCAGTTGGAGCCAGCCAGAGCGAGGCAAATGCTTTGTATGAATATGGGAAAAATCTCGGAATAGCATTTCAGCTAAAAGATGATATTCTCGATTTTATAGGCGATGTAAAAGAGATGGGTAAACCGATACATGCCGATTTAAAGTTAAATACAATGACTTTACCACTGATTTATACGATAAATAATGCCTATGATATTGAAAGGAAAAGAATAATTGATATGCTAAACTCAGGTGGTAAAGTTAAGAATTTTAGTGACATAATAGATATTATAAAAGCTAAAGGTGGAATAGAGTACACTGAGAATAAAATTGATGAGTTCTCTAAAAAAGCTACGGATTCTCTTTCTATATTTCCCGAATCAGAGATAAAAAGTAAACTAATTGATTTTATCTGGTTCAATAAAGAAAGAAGAAGGTGAAAAAAGAGATTAGAAAAGTACTTATTGTAAGATTAAGCTCTATCGGTGATATCGTGATATTGACACCAATTTTCAGAAGTATAAAGGAGAAATTTCCGTACGCTAGAATTCACTATCTGATTAAAAAAGAATTTTATCCAATTGTGCAGGATAATCCATATGTTGATAGGTTCTGGTTATATGATGTTAGAGAAGGTTTTAGGGGATGGGTTCGTATCTGTCGTGAACTTGCCTCAGAAGATTATGATTTACTAATTGATATGCACAATGTATTAAGGACATGGATACTATCGTTAATTTTATTTAAGGCAATTCAATTAAGATATTATAAACCGAGGTTATTTCGATTTTTACTTTTCTATTTTTATATAAACTTATTTCCTCCTGATTATTCCTTATTGAAGGAGTACTATAACGTATTGAAACCACTGGGGATCAATTACAATGGTCAGAAGCCGGAAATATTTTTAAATGAAAAAATAGTAGATAAAGCAAAAAATGAGTTGAGAAATATAGGGCTGAATGGACCATTTGCCACGATATTACCCATTGCGAACTGGAAAAACAAACGGTATTCTCTGGAAAAATATGCTATCCTTGCTGAGAGAATAACCAGGGAATATAATTTATCAGTGCTGTGGCTTGGCGGAAAAAATGATATTTATCTAAAAGAACTGCCCATTCGGGATAAAAATTCCAATTATTTATATTTAAGTCAGGACATGGCTCTTTCGCTTGGGATTTTGAGTCTATCAAATCTTGTTATCGGTAATGATACAGGCTTAACGTATGCTGCTGAAGCAATTGGAGTTCCAACAATTTTAATATTGGGACCCACTTCATGTGAAACCGGAGCAGGATTATACACTGATCATGGCATTACTATTGAAAAGAGATTGTGGTGCAGACCCTGTTCCCAAAGGGGTAATAGAAAATGTTACCGCAAGAAGCAATATTGCCTGGAAATAGAGCCAGATGAAATTTTTAAATCTGTGAAAAAACTTATAAAAATGTGAGGCGGTATTGATATATTTCTGGATACTTGTATATAACTTGATTGTTGTCCCTATTGGTTTTATAGGGTTCAACTTGCTGGCGTTGGTAAATAAAAAAGCCAGAGCTGGGGTAAGAGGTAGGATAAAATCTAGAGTTGATTTGTTGAATTTTATAAGGAAAAAGAGCAGTAGGAGGGAAACCTTCCTGGTGCATTCTGCTTCCCTTGGTGAATTTGAACAGGCTAAGCCTGTCATACGGGGATTGAAGGCGTTGAGACCTGATATACTAATAGTAGCTTCCTTTACCTCTCCCAGTGGTTTTGAGAATGCGGAGAGGATGACGGAAGTTGATCATTATACTTACCTACCTTTGGATACTTACATAGGAATGAGGATATTCCTTCATAAAATAAAACCGTCAAAAATAATATTTGTCTCGTATGAGCTATGGCCAAATCTTCTTTTCTTGGCTATAAGATATAATATAAAAACATATCTTATTTCGGCAAGATTAAGGAATATTGAATTTAAATCCAAGCCGTTATTAAAGAGTATTATGAAAACATTATATGAAATGATAAATAACATATATGCTATATCTGAAAAGGATGAAAGGGCATTTAAGAATATTCTTGGTATTAATAAGATTCGTGTTCTAACACTTGGTGACACCAGATATGACCAGGTCATAGAAAGGGCGAAAAGGAGAATAAAATTTAACGTCAAGAAGATTTTCGATGATGGTTTTGTTCTCATTTGTGGTAGTATATGGCCGCAGGATGCCAGATTTTTATTCCCAGCTATAAAAGGTGTCATGGATAAATTCGATAATTTTAGAGTTATTATAGCTCCTCATGAACCTACAGAATATGCTATTGAAATGGTCAGAGATTGGTTTAGCCAGTATGATATTAGAGTCCAGACTTATACCTCTTTAAATGGCGTATCTGATTCGAAGGTTGTAGTTATTGACACTATTGGTTTACTTGCCGAGCTGTATCATCAGTCGAATGTTGCATTTATTGGGGGCAGTTTCCGTGGATCAATTCATAATGTTATGGAACCAGCTGTAGCTGGAAATCCTGTAATATTTGGTCCTTACTACAAGAATTCCAGAGAAGCTGAGCAACTGTTAGAAGTTGGGGGAGCATTTTGTTGCACGAATGAAAGTGAGATTTACTCACTTATTTTCAAATTCATTGTGGATGAGGATTTCTTTTTAAAATCCTCTAAGGCAGCCAGTGATTTTATCTTAAACAATCTTGGAGCATCAACTAAAACGGTAAAAGAAATATTAGAATTGAATGAAAATAACAATTAAGAATTTGTATTTTAAATACAGAAAGAGTAAATATATCTTCACAGACTTAAATCTAATAATACCATCAGGTAAGTTGACCATTATTATAGGACCTAATGGAAGTGGTAAGACTACTTTATTAAAATTGATAGCTGGTATACTCAAGCCGCAAGCTGGAGAGATACTATACAATGATTCTTCAATTAATCCGGAACGTATAGGGTATGTTTTTCAAAATCCAAATGATCAGTTTGTTCATTTAACTGTGGAGCGAGAGCTTGCCTTTGGACTTGAGAATATAGGGCTTGATAGTGATAGCATGAAAGAAAGAGTAAATCTCAACCTGAAAGAATATAATATGCTTGAAAAAAAATATGACAGTCCAGATAAACTATCAGGAGGAGAACAGCAGAAACTTTCTGTAGCATGCTTAATGATTTATAATCCAGAGATCATATTAATGGATGAGCCCACCTCTTTTCTTGATGAAAGAGGTAAAGCTATTTTCTACAATAGTTTGAATATGGCGAGGAAGAAGGGTAAAACTATTGTCATGGTATCACAGCAGACTAATGAAATTGAGATGGCAGATTATTTAATTGAACTGAGTCAATCTGGTATCAGAACTTTTTATGAACCTGGGAAGTATTTGAAGAATGATATCGATATCTATTCATAATTTAATTTTTTACTACGAAAATAGTTCTGACTTCGAGCTAAGAATTGATAATATGAAAATACAGGTAGATGGCATTGTAGGTATTGTGGGTGATTCAGGTTCAGGAAAGACGACTTTTGTAAAGCTTTTGGCAGGTCTGGAAAAGCCCAGGCAGGGAGTGATTATATTCAATCATTCGGATTGCAATTCCCTTTATATTCCCCAATTTCCTGAGAAAATCCTTATCGGTGGAACAGTAAAAAAAAGTGTATCACTCATTTTTAAGAATAAAAAGAATTACGATAAGTCTATTGACTTATTTAAAAGTATTTTATCCTTTTTTGATATAAATTATCTGGAAATTATGAATAGGTTCGGCTTCGAATTGAGTATGGGTGAGTTAAGGAAATTAGCTATAAGTATGGGTATTGCAGCAAATCCCAATTTACTGATTCTTGATGAGCCTTCTGTTGGACTTGATTGGCAGAGTAAGAGCAAGCTGGAAAAGCTTTTAAAGGAACAAATTCATGGGAATGTAATTATAGCTTCACATGATAGGAATTTTATTGATAGAGTTTGTGATGATATTTATCTAATCGATAATGGAACGATACTGTTGCCAATGAAGAAGAAGGAAGACAGAGTTATACAAAGTATATAGATATGAAAGAGAAATTGCAGGCCAGTATACATAGTATAAAACCAAAAAGTTTTGTTACTATTTCAAATATAATTTCGATTTTCAGGGCATTTCTTTCTATACCGATATTATATTTTTTAAAAAATGATAGACCATGGATTGCTTTGATTGTGATACTTGTCGCTTTTGCCTCGGATGTTTTGGATGGGTGGCTTGCAAGGATAGCTCATGAAATAACAGAAATTGGTAAGGTGCTTGATCCTCTTGCGGATAAAGTCGTTATCCTGAGTATATTGATGTATATGATAATGGAGGATCTGATACCTGTTTATTATTTTCTTTTACTCATTATAAGGGATTTAAGTATTGCTATTCTTGGTATATATTTGATGAATATAAAAGATGTGACACCGCAATCAAACAAGTTAGGTAAAGTTTCAATTGTTTTCATGGCGGCAGCTATAATGGCATTTTTGTATAATTTTGAATCAATCAAATATTATCTCTTATGGGTATCAATTTTTTTGATGATAGTTTCCTGGGTTCAATATATGTATACTTTTATAAATTTACTGAGAATTAAGTGCTATACTAAGGAGTGATAAAAGTTTTATGGCAGGGAATTTTATAATAGATGGATTAAAGAAAACAAGAAAAGGAGTATTAGAAAAAGTTGGCAACTTATTCAGGATAAGAAAAATATCCGATGAAGACATAGAGGCGATTGAAACAGCACTTATTACAAGCGATGTGGGGATTGAAATTACAGAGCAGATTATTGAAAAGCTAAAGAAAGATGGCTTTGAAAAAGAAGTTGTATTATCAGATAAAATAATAAGAATATTAAAAGAAATGCTACCTGAGATGGACTCTGAGTTTAAAAAAGGTGCGAAACCCCATGTAATTCTTGTAGTTGGTGTCAATGGTACAGGGAAGACAACAACTATTGGGAAACTTGCTAATAAATATAGAAAAAACGGGGATAGGGTACTTGTCGTATCTGCCGATACGTTTAGAGCCGCCGCTGGTGAACAGCTTGAGATATGGGCAAAGAGAGCAGGAGTTGATTTTTTTGCAAATCCAGAATCCAATGATCCGGGGTCGGTGGTTTTTGACTCATTGAGAAGGGCAAAAAGAAAGGATTATGATATTGTTCTTATTGATACTGCTGGAAGGATGCATACACGGCAGAACTTAATGAATGAACTTGAAAAAATTAAAAGGGTATGCGGAAAAGTTATGGAAGGAGCGCCCCATGATGTCTGGCTTGTGGTGGATGCTTCCTTTGGCCAAAATGGAGTTGTTCAGACGGAGGAGTTTTTGAGTAAAATTGGTCTAACTGGGATAATATTAGCAAAAGTTGATGGTACTGCAAAAGGTGGAGTGGCGATTTCTATTGTTAAAAGATATGAGCTTCCAATAAAATATGTAGGTTTTGGTGAATCAATTGAGAGTATTGCTGAATTTGATCTCGATGATTATTTAAGAGGGATGTTTAAGCCAGAGTAATGAGAAATAGAATAAAAAGCTTTTCTATAGTAACACTTGGATGCCCCAAGAACACAGTAGATTCGGAGGTGCTGAAAGGGGGACTTATAAAAGCTGGACTGAAATATAAAGAGAATCCAGAGGGGGTGGACCTGCTGGTTATTAATACCTGTGGTTTTATAGAACCAGCAAGAGAGGAGACTGTCGAGGCAATACTCGAGGCAGTAAATTTAAAAAAACAAAATAAAATAAAGAGTATTGCGGTTGTGGGTTGCCTTGTGCAGTTATATAAAGATGAACTGAAAGAGGAGATACCTGAGGTTGATTTTTATTCAGGAGTGGATTTTCAAAAGAGATTATATGAAGAGATTGTTGGAGGGAACTATTATTTCCCCCGTTTTGAGGATCGAGACCTATTAACTCCAGGCCATTATGCATATATAAAAATTTCTGATGGATGTGATAATAAATGCTCATTTTGCTCTATTCCTCTTATTAAAGGGAAACAAAAATCCAGAACAGTAGAGGATATAATAAATGAAGTGAAATATCTCAATACGCTTGGCGTAAAAGAACTAATACTGGTTTCTCAGGATACAACTCGATATGGAACTGACCTGCCTTCAAAGGATACCCTACCTGAGCTCCTGGAGAAAATACTTAGATTTACCAATGCAAGCTGGATAAGACTATTGTATTGTAATCCCGATTTTTGGCCAGATGATTTGATTGATCTGGTAAGGGATCATGATAAAATATGTAAATACTTAGATATTCCTATTCAGCATTTTTCAGATAAAATATTGAGAAGCATGAAAAGGGTTAAGTCAGCAAGTATGATAAAAAACCTACTGTATGAAATTAGATCAAAAATACCTGATGTTGCAATAAGAACAAGTGTTATAGTAGGTTATCCAGGTGAAACTGAGAAGGAATTTTTAGAATTGGTAGATTTTATTGAGGAGTTTAGATTTGATAGGCTTGGAGTTTTTACTTATTCACCTGAAGAAAACACAGAAGCTTATCTACTTAAAGATGACATCCCGCAAAAAGAGAAGGATTCACGAAGAGATTTCATAATGCAGAAGCAATGGGAAATAATGGAAGATAGAGCTGAGTCTATTGTTGGAAAAGAAATTGATGTTTTAGTTGATTGCATTGAGGAGAATAATGCAGTGGGAAGAACTCAATGGGATGCGCCAGAGATTGATTGTGTAGTCAAAATAAGAAGAGAAAGCATTGAAATTGAGACTGGTGAAATTTATCGAGTCAAAATAGTTGACAATGATGGGATAGATCTTGTAGGTGAGATAAAGTGTGTGGAGGATAAATGAAGGGATTAATAACTGCAGGAGGACGAGGTACTCGTCTTAGACCAATAACTCATACTCAGAATAAGCACCTTATTCCGATCGCCAATAAACCTATGCTCAGTTATGCACTGGAATATATGAGAGATGCCGGGATAAGGGATGTTGGAATCATAACAAACAAGGATAGTAAAGAGGTTGAAGAAGTTTATGGTGATGGTTCTGATCTGGGATTGAACATTAGTTATATTCCCCAGGAGGCTCCACTGGGGCTTGCTCACTGCGTGAAGATTGCGCAGGATTTCATCGGTGATGAATCATTTGTATTTTATCTCGGTGATAATATTATTGTTGGTGGTATTAAGGGATTTATTGATGAGTTTTACAAAAATGATGCAAACTGTCATCTTGTGCTTGCGAAAGTGAAAGATCCTGAAAGGTTTGGTGTCCCTGATTTGAAGGGTAACAGAATCGTAAGAATTGAAGAAAAACCGAAAAAGCCCAGGAGTCCTTATGCTGTTACGGGAATTTATATTTACGATAAACATATTTTCGAGGCGGTAAACAATATCGAGCCGAGTGCTCGAGGTGAGCTTGAAATATCCGATGCACATCAATATCTAATTGATAAGGGTTATAAAGTAACCTATTCTGAGATTACTGGCTGGTGGAAGGATACAGGTAAACCTGAGGATTTACTTGAAGCAAATAGGCTGATGCTGGATAATTTAAAAGGCAGTATTGAGGGTAAAATAAAGGGTAATAGCCAGATTACTGGAAGAGTAGTTATAGAAAAAGGGGCTGAGATAATCAACAGCAACATTCGTGGACCTGCAATAATAGGAGCTGGTAGTAGTATTGTGGAGTCATATATCGGCCCGTATACATCGGTTTATTATGACTGTTGTATAGAACATTCGGAGATAGAGTATAGTATTATACTTGAAAGATGTGTTGTTAAAAATCAAAATGTTCGAATTGAGGCGAGTTTACTTGGTAAAGATGTTAAGATAATTAAAGCAAATACGAAGCCATATACAAATAGATTCCTCATTGGTGATCAGAGCATTGTTGAAATAAGATGAAGTATTATTAATTCATTCTAAATATAGTAACAATATTACTATTCTTATAATCCATGTTGTATTCAATCGGTTAATTTTTTATTTTTAATTTGTTTATTGTTGATTGGTAGGGATATTAATAGGTTTTTTAAAGTAAAATGCAAGATAAGGTGAAAGTATCTGTTATAACTGTGGGCTGTAAGGTAAATCAAGCGGAGTCTGATTCGATTATTGATCAGTTGATTGAGAGAGGTTACAGTGTAGTAGATAAAAGAGATCGTGCTGATATTGTAATAATTAATAGTTGTGCGGTTACAGCTCATGCTGAGGCAAAATCGCGTGGTGCGATTGCTTTTGCAAGGCGAGTATCGCCAAATAGTAAAATTTTTGTGACAGGGTGTTATTCACAGAAGGATCCGATTGCAGTAAAAAATATTAAGGGTGTTGATTATGTTATTGATAATGTAAAGAAATCGAAATTGATTGATATTATAGATAATATTAACGTAGTTCAAAGCAAAGTTCATATAGCAGATGAATTTAACGAAAGTTGCTTTATAAAGTCTGGATTGGTGCACAGAAAGTTCAGAACAAGAGCTTTTTTGAAGATCCAGGATGGCTGTAACTTTAGCTGTTCCTATTGCATAGTCCCAAAACTAAGGGGTAGGTCAAGAGCCAGGCCTGTTGAGGACTGCGTGGAAGAAGCAAAAAAGATGGTAGAAGCTGGCTATAAAGAGATAGTTTTGACGGGAGTAAATATCGGTTCATATAAATATGGGAAAAACAAACTTGTAGATTTGGTAAAAAGGCTTATTGAAATTGAAGGCATTGGGAGGATTAGGTTAAGCTCCATAGAACCGAATCTTATCAATGATGAGTTAATAGATCTTGTGAGAGCAGATAACAGAATTTGCCCACATTTTCACATCCCGTTACAGCATGCCAGTGATAAAATTTTAACTCTTATGAACAGGAAATATGGTATTGAAGATTATGATAAAATTTTTAATAAAATATATGATTCGGTAGAGAATGTCTGTATCGGGACTGATGTAATTGTTGGATTTCCGGGTGAGGCAGTTTCTGACTTTGAATACTTGTACGACTATCTGAAAGGAAAACCTTTTAGTTATATTCATGTTTTTAGTTATTCAAATAGGGAAGGGACACCTGCAGCCAGTTTCGATAATCAGGTTGAACCACGTGAGATAAAAGTCCGATCCCAGAAAATTCAAAAATTATCAAGGGATAAGAGAAGCGAATTTATGAAGAAGCAAATAGGTAAAGCCCTTAACGTTCTTTTTGAAAAATCAGAGGATGGTAAATATTATGGTTATTCAGAAAATTACGTAAGAGTATTGGTAAAAAGTGAGATTAATATTAAAGATAAATTGTTATCCGTTCGAGCCACATTTATGAAGGATGAGATTTTACAGGGAGAGCTAATTGATTAAAGGGTAAGTGTTTTTTTTGTCTGGAAATATTTATGTTGGTAAGAATATTATGACAGAGATGCTTGCTAAGAGATTTGGATGGAAACCATTATGTGAGTTATTGATAGATAACCCCTATTTTGAGGATTTCAATCTAGATATGAAAAAATGGAGTTTTGACTTCCAATAAATAGGTTGTGTTTTTAATTGGTAAAAGTGTATTTATAAAGTAAATTTAATAGACTATGAAAGAAAGGAATAAAAATCTTAAAAATATTGCCGTTTTTGCTTCTGGAAGAGGATCGAATTTCAAGGCTATCTTAGAGGAAATAAAGAAGGGGAATATACCGGGAAAAGTATGCTGTGTTATAAGCGACAGGCAGAATCCTCCGGTTTTTGAAATTGCAAGGAGTGAGGGAATACCGACATTTCATTTGAATAGAAAAAATTTCAAAAGCGGGGATGAGTACGTAGAAAATATATTGAATCTTCTTGATAGTTTTAATATTGATTTAGTTGTGCTTGCTGGTTATTTAAAATTAATCCCGTCGAAAGTGGTGGAGAAGTATAGAAACAAAATTGTCAATATACATCCTGCATTACTTCCAAATTTTGGTGGGAAAGGATATTATGGAATGAAAGTACATGAGGCTGTAATAGAGTCGGGAGTGAAAATAACTGGTGTAACGGTGCATTTTGTTGATGAACGCTATGATAATGGACCGATTATTTTACAGGAACCGGTGAGAGTTTTACCTGAAGATACCCCGGAAACCCTTGCTCATAGGGTTCTTGAGGTTGAACATAAAGTTTTTCCAAAAGTTGTGAAGGCTTTTTGTGAGGATAAGCTTGAGGTTAAGGGAAGGAAAGTGATATGGAAAGAATAGAGCGGGCGATTATCAGTGTATGGGATAAGGCCGGGCTTGATAAGCTTGCAAAAGGAATTAGTAAAAATGGGATAGAGATATATTCAACAGGGGGAACCTATAGGTATCTAAAAAATATCGGAGTAGATGCCACAAAGATTGAAGATTTTACAGGTTTCCCGGAGGTAATGAATGGTAGAGTAAAGACTTTGAATCCCATGATATTTGCGGGCATCCTGGCAGACGTAGAGAAGAAAGCTCATATTGATGATTTAAAAAAAATAAATACTGTTCCGTTTCAACTTGTGGTTGTCAATCTTTATCCTTTTGAGGAGGCTCTTAGAAAGGGAGCTAATCATGAAGAGATGATAGAGATGATTGATATTGGAGGGACTTCTTTATTGCGAGCGGCAGCAAAAAATCATAAGCATGTTGTAGTGCTAAGTGATACAAGTCAATATGATGAGTTTCTGGAAAGATTGGAAACTGGTTCTATAGACCTTGATTACCGTAAACGTTTGTCTGCATCGGTTTTCTGGAAGACAGCTAATTATGATTCTATCATTTATGATTATTTGGAAGGAGAAGAGAGCCTCCTGCCTGAGAAAAAAATATTTGCAATAGTGATAGATAAAAAGCTTAGATATGGCGAAAATCCTGATCAGAATGCTGCATTTTATAAAAGAGTTGATAACCGGAATGGTGACCCATTTCAGGTATTGCATGGAAAAGAACTCTCTTATAATAATTATATAGATTGCCTGGCAGCATTTGATATAGTTAAAGGATTTAATCATACCTGCTGCGTTATTATTAAGCATACGAATCCCTGCGGATTTGGGACAGGTGATTTTCAAGTAGAATCATATAAAAGGGCTGTTAAAACCGATCCAGTTAGCTGTTTTGGTGGAATTGTTGGTTTCAATACGATTGTGGAAAAGGAGACCGCAGAAGAGCTGGTGAAAAGTTTTCTGGAATGTATAGTAGCACCGGGATTTATGGATGATGCACTTGAGATATTGAAACAGAAAAAGAACCTTAGGTTGGTCATCCCTAACAAGAAGTTTTTTGATAGTGATATTGAGATAAAAAGCTATGGAGCAGGTTTTCTTTTACAAGAGGGTCAATCTGACGATCCGGGAGGTTGGAATGTTGTTACTGAGATTGAGCCAGATGATGATTTTATGAGGGCTTTACATATAGGATGGCATCTAGTCAGGTTTGTAAAGTCCAATGCTGTCGTTATCGCAGATAATGATGGATCGGTGGGGATTGGTGCTGGCCAAATGTCGAGAATTGATGCGTTGAAAATAGCAATAAGAAAAGCACAGGAAGCTAATTTAAAAATAGAAGGATCGATCTTAGCATCTGATGCTTTTTTCCCGTTCAGAGACTCTATTGATTTAGCTTCCCAATATGGCATTAAGGGAGTTATTCAACCAGGAGGAAGTGTGAGGGATAATGAGGTAATAAATGCCTGTAATGAACATAAAATGTTCATGATATTTACGGGTAAGAGGGTATTTAAACATTAGGCTATGAGGAGAGTATGGGTTTTTCATTATTTAATGCATTCACAGGTGATTTAGCTATTGATCTTGGCACAGCCAATACATTGATTTATGTAAAAGGTAAGGGGATTGTATTAAATGAACCATCAATAGTTGCCCAGAGTGCTCATACTGGAGAAGTTGTTGCTGTAGGAAATGATGCAAAGGAAATGCTCGGAAAGACACATAAAGATATAGTAACAGTTAGACCTCTAAAGGATGGGGTTATTGCAGATTTTGAAATGACGGATGCTATGATTCGTGGATTCATTAGAAAAATTAATTTGAGCCGTATTGCTCGCCCAAGGATGGTGATCTGTATCCCTTCTGGTATAACAGAGGTAGAGAAAAGAGCTGTAAGAGATTCTGCTGATAGGGCAAATGCAAGGGAAGTATTTCTTGTGGAAGAACCGATAGCTGCAGCTATAGGGATTGGTATAGATATATCAGAACCTGTTGGAAATATTATTGTTGATATAGGTGGTGGTACGACTGAAATAGCAGTCATTGCTCTTAATGGAATAGTGACTAAGCAGACAATTCGAGTTGGAGGAGATGAAATGGATGAAGCTATAATACAATATTTTAAACGTGAGCATAATCTTTTGATAGGTGAAAAGACATCTGAATTGATAAAATGTACCGTTGGTTCCGCCATGCCAATAAATGATACAACAATAACAGTTAAAGGGCGTTCTTTAGTGGCAGGAATACCAAAGACAATCGAGGTTTCCAGTGTCGAAATAAGAGAGTGTTTAAAAGAAGTTGTTGATTTAATAATTGATGCTATAAAGCAGGCACTTGAGCAGACACCTCCTGAATTATCCAGTGATATCCTAGACCGCGGGATAATTTTAAGTGGTGGAGGTGCATTGTTAAAAGGTCTTGACCAGAGGATAAAGGTGGAGACTGGCTTGCCTGTCCATGTGGCGGAGGAACCCCTTTTATCAGTTGTTAAAGGTACTGGAAAAATTCTTGAAAATATTGACAAATATAGGGATATCCTCCTTTAATCAATAAATGTTTGAAAAGATTATAAATTTTATATATAAAAATTATGAATACCTGATATTGGCGATACTTGTACTCGTTTCTATATTTATATTATTATCGAATGAATCTATACCCATACGATATATGCAAGGTAGAGTAGCGGACTTCTTTTATTTTTTACATTATCCGAGATTGTGGCTTGATGAATTGTCGAATATAATTGACGAAAATAAACAGTTGAAAGAGGAAAATCTGAAGTTGAAATTACTGAATTATCAATTGTTGGAGGCATATGAAGAGAATAAGAGGTTAAAAGATCTGATTGGTTTTATCAAGCAAACCAGCTACGAATTGATCCCAGCGAAGGTATTAAATAGAGGAGTTACACCTGTCTTGAGCTCTATTCTAATAAATGTTGGTAGAAAGCATGGTGTAGCAACCAATATGGCTGTGCTTACTACTTCTGGAGTTATTGGTAAAGTGGTTACTACTGGTGATAATACATCAATTGTACAGGTTTTGGATGATGTTAATTTCAGGCTCAGTGTCCGATTCCAGAATTCGAGATTATTAGGAATAATGAAATGGAGAGAAGGAGGGTTGGCAGAAGTTAGAAATATTCCATCGACACTTAAGATAAGCCAGGGAGAGAAAGTAGTAACTTCAGGTTTCAGTGACATATTTCCGCAGGGATTACCAGTTGGTGAAGTGGTAGAAGTAGTTCCATCGGAAGATAAAATTAATCAGATTGCGATTATTAGACCCTTTGCCAATTTAAATACTGTTGAAGAAGTTTTTGTAATAAAGAGATTCTAAGAATGATTACAAAATTCATATTGTATATCGGTATTTGTATAGTTGTGTTATTTGCACAAATAATTTTTGTACAATGGTTAACGATAGAAGATATAAGACCTGATTTTATATTGATTCTTGTTATTTTGACTGGAAGGTTGCAAGGGAAAGTCGCAGGGTCGGTTTCCGGTTTTTTGTTTGGTTTAATAATAGATTCAATTGGAGTGGGTTCTTATCTAGGACTTTCGGCACTCGTAAAAACCATTACAGGTTTTATCTCTGGATATTTAAAGGGTAGCAAGTTAAAAATGAATTCATATCTTTTCTATTTTTTCAATTTTTTGATAGTTACTTTTCACTTTCTCATTTTTTACATGATCAATTTTCTTGGTTCAGATCTTTCGCCACTCTATGTAATTTCGAGGTATGTATTTCCGTCTACTCTTTACACTTATATGCTTTTTGTAATTATAGATAAGCTATTGTCTTTGGAAAAATGAGATGGTATATTCACAAAATAATGCTACCCCAGTAAAGAAATATGTAACTCTCATACTGCTTTTTGTATCCTTTTTGATACTTATAATACGTTTTTATATTTTGCAAATTGTTGAATATAATAGATTTGTTGAAATTGCAGAAGCAAATCGTGTTCGAATTATCCCGATAAAAGCTCCAAGAGGTAATATTTATGATAGAAAGGGCAGAATAATTGTTTATAATGAGTCGCAATACAATTTGAATGTCATACCTTATGAAATCAGAGGTTCTTTAGCAGATACAGTTTTTAGAAGAATAAGTAGTGTTATAGATGTATCTATCAATGAGATTAGAAAACGAGTGATCAAAAACTGGAAAGGCGATTTTTTCCCAGCTACTATAAGTGAAGATGTTAATTTTAATGTATTGACATATATTGAGGAGCATAAATTGGAATTCCCAGGGGTGCTTTTTACTTATGTGCCAACCAGGGCATATATTGATGAAGTAAGAGCATCTCATATAATCGGATATATTAGGGAGATAGATCGAGAGAATTTGATAAAGTTTAAGAAATATGGATATAGGAAAGGAGATTTGATTGGCTGGAGAGGTGTGGAAAGAATCTATGAAACTATTCTGCGAGGTAAAGATGGCTATGAATATCTACAGGTGGACGCACATGGGAGAGTTCTCGGTAATTTACAAGAGAGAAAAAATATTCCTCCTACACCGGGCAATGATTTGTATTTAACAATAGATTTGGAAATGCAGAAATACTGCGAACGCGTGATAAGTGATACTCATGGCGTGGTAATTGTTATGAATGCTGACAATGGAGAAATATTAAGTCTTGTTAGCAAACCTGATTACAGTTTAAAATTATTCTCTGGTATTGTTGAGCCAGAACAATGGAATATTTTAACGAATGATCCTGAACAACCCCTCTTTAATAGAGCGACTCAGGGTCTTTATCCACCGGGTTCAACTTTTAAACTCATTGCTCTTATTACAGCACTTAATGAAGGTATTATTGATAGTAATTGGACGGTCAATTGTACAGGCTATTATAAATTAGGTAGAAGATGGTTTAAATGCTGGAATCTTGGGGGACATGGAATCATAGATCCAGTTGATGCCATAGGATTGAGTTGTAATGTGTTTTTCTATACTCTTATAAGAAAGATTGATATAAACCTGTGGGCGAAGTATGCAAGGTTATTTGGTTTTGGTAAAAAGACGGGAATTGATTTGCCAATAGAGGAGGAGGGGCTTGTGCCAGATGAAAAGTTCCTGGATACTAAATTTGGAGTGAATGGATGGACGGAAGGGATGAAATTAAATCTAGCTATTGGACAGGGGGATTTACTTGTTACTCCGATTCAAATGGCAAAATTTACGTCCATTATAGCAACAGACGGTAAAGTAGTTCAGCCACATCTAGCAAAAATGTATTATGATAGATCGAGAGATCAATATGTAACTTTTACTCCGAAGGTTGATTCAATATCTGTGATCAGAAAAGATGTATGGGAACTTGTTAAGAGGGGGATGTATAAAGTTGTAAATTGGAAAAAAGGAACGGGTATCCGTGCTAAGCTGGATTTTAAAGACATTAAGTTTTATGGGAAAACAGGAACTTCACAAAATCCTCTTGGAGAACCCCATTCGTGGTTTATAGGGTTTACCGATGGTTCCGAAAGACTGGTGATAGTAGTTTTAATTGAACATGGGGGTACTGGCGGATCAAATGCTGCGGCAGTAGCTGGAGATGTGATGAATTATTATTATAAAAATAAATTTTACGAGGTGAAAAAATTAGCAGAAAAAAAGTAAATATAATTACGAGTCAGAATTATATAATAATAGGGATATCTTTTTTATTAACTCTTTTTGGATTATTAGTACTGTACAGCATATCAAAGCCGTTACAAATAGCTTTTTTTTCAAAGACAGTGGGTAAACAGCTTATATGGTTTTTCATAAGTATAATAGCTTTTGTGGTGATGTTTTTTACTAAGAAGAAGTTTATATATGATAACGCCTACATTTTTTATCTGATAGGTGTAGCCCTTTTGGCTTTACCTTTTTTAATTGGAATAAAGGTGAGTGAAACCTATAGGTGGGTAAGACTTGGTCCTTTAAGCTTCCAACCATCAGAGTTTATGAAAATATTCTTTGTGATAACAGTAGCTAAATATTTATCTGGAGAAAAATTGGATGTTAACAGTCCCAATGCAATATTTATCCCATTGATTTTTACTATAATACCTTTTATTGTAATTTTAAACCAACCAGATTTGAGTACAGCTGTGCTTTTTCTGATTACTTTATTACCCATGTTATACTGGGCTGGAGTCAATATATACAATATTTTTTTGTTGATCTCACCTATTATCAGTATTATAGCGGCTTTTAACTTTTATTCATTTTTTGTGTGGGTTATAATTTTGTTAATTGTTTTGTATTTGAATAGTCAAAGGATTTGGGTGTCGTTCTTAGTCGGTATTTCCAATTTATCTCTTGGATTTTTTACTCCTTTCATTTGGGATCATTTGAAGCCTTATCAGCAGAAACGTATAATTACAATGTTTAATGTCTGGGAGGATCCACAGGGTGTGGGTTACCAGGTTATACAATCTCAGACAGCTATTGGTTCGGGCGGTTTGTTTGGTAAAGGATTTGGGCAGGGGACACAGACACATTTGAAATTTTTACCTCAGCAACATAGTGATTTTGTTTTTTCAGTAGTTGGTGAAGAATATGGCTTTGTTGGCGTTGTATCTGTGTTAATACTCTTTTTTGTATTGTTGGTTTTGTTACTGAATTCTGCCTATAAAGCAAAGGATAGATTTAGTTCGCTTGTGATAATTGGATTTCAATCATTTTTATTTCTTCATATATTTATTAATGTTGGAGTATCAGCGGGGCTTTTACCAGTAACAGGTCTTTCTTTACCATTTATTAGTTATGGTGGTTCATTTCTTTTATGTTGCTATGTAATGCTCGGTATTGTGATAAATTTGAGTAGAAAAGTTTAACTTTTTAGCATAAAAGTATTTAATTGGTTTTTAAGTCGAAAATTTTTAATTTTAACAAGATAATTTGGATTTTTGAATGTTGTTAAAATAATTTTTTATCGCATATTTTCTTAATAAAATCTTTTATACTCGTGAAGGATTTGTTAATTAAAATTAAAAAATAATAAAGAGCTAAAATCATGGTTGTAAGATTTTATTTTTTAACCTCTGAAATTGTGCCTTTCGCTGAAACGTATGAATTAGCGACCTTTTCAAAAGAATTCCCGAATGTTTTTATAGAAAGGAAGAACGATTTTCGTGTAATGATGCCAAAATATGAGTTTATTAGTGAAAGGCGTTATATTTTGCGAGAAGTTATAAGATTGAGGAGCATGAATGTTCAATTTATGGGGACAGAGTTGAAAGCGGCTGTCAAGTCTGCTTTTATTCCAAATACCAAGGTGCAGGTATATTTCCTTGAAAACAAGGATTACTTTTCTCCAGAAGATCCCGAGAAGCTTTATGAGGAAGGGGAGGGAGAGAATAATAAGAATTATAATAAATTCGGTTATTTTGCAGTGTCGTCCCTTACCACATTAGAATATCTAAGATGGAAGCCTGAGGTAATTATCTGTAATGACTGGCAGATGGGACTTATACCTGTCTATTTAAGGATGGGGCTTATTGATAATAATTTTGCTAAAGATGCTAAAATAGTGCTTTTTGTACATTCAAAAAGTGAGAAATCCTTATATCCTATCAGTTTTTTTGAAAGATTAGGTGTGAAGGATATTGATGAGAAGTGTATAGTTGAAGGATTTGTCGATGTTTCATTGTTGGCTATGAAATTAGTTGATGAGATAATATTTGTGGATATTGATGGAACAAATCCCTATGGTTTATATAATAAAGAATCGTCTTTTAAAAAGGTGGTAAAAGGAAAGTGTGTCCATAAGTTTTCAATTAAAGATATGGAAGATCCTGATGAATGGCAGGAAATCGCAGATAACTTCATTAAAATTTTTGAAAAATAGATTTTATATCTCAGTTATTCTCTCAGTTTTTTTTATCTTTAGCTGTGAAGAAAGAGTTCCTTTTTATAATTTGGATATATCTCCTGTAGAATTTCATGACATAGATAGCAGCTCTATTTCGATAATAGATACATCAATTCAATATACTTCAAATTTTTCAGACAGTCCTTTACTCTTTGTTGGTGATAATGATAAATTTTCAAGTTTTATACTATTAAAATTTGGTGGGTATTTGAAGAATATTGAAAGGGACTCAATAATTTCAATGAAAATAACATTGATTTCTTCTGTATTAACCTCCGATACACTTAATAAAGATTCAGTTGGTATAAAGTTATTTTTAATTACTGATAAAACTGAAGACCTATGGCGCGAAGATAGTTCAAATATTACAAATTTTGATTTGGAAAAGGTTGAAAGAAAATTTTTAGGTTCATATTATGTCAATTTTGATGATACTTTAGTTATAGATATACCAGATACTTTGTATACATATTGGAGAGATGAAAATAATAATGGGCTTGCAATAATATGGGATAATGCAAATAGCCATGATTTTATTGCCTTCCACTCTCACGAATATGGAGATGATACGCCGATCCTTTACATTAGTTATATTGATAATGGCGATACATTAGAATATTCGCATAAATGTTATGCTGATCTGTCGATTATTAATTTTAAGAATACTGAATTCCCGGCTGATAATATTTTGGTGTCCTGTGGATATGGCTACAAGTCATTTTTTAATGTTGTAATCCCAAAGGACAGTTTTAAGACGACTGATGTTGTAGCAAAGGCAGAATTGGTATTACATGTTGATAAAAACTACAGTTATTTCTACAATAACCCAATTGTACTATATTACTCATATATTGACACATCTGCCTGGCTTGATATTTCATATTCCCCAAGCTCAATCAACAGATATTCTGTTGCAATATATCCAACAGACAAGGTTGTAACATTGGATATTTCAAAAAGTTTACAAAGCGCAATTTCTAGTGGTGACCAGTTGAGAATGGTTTTCTGGCCTTCATCTTATTATACGCCTGATATTTCGATAGTCAGTTTTTACGGATATAAGTGCGATGAATTAATGAAAAGACCGGTTTCGAGAATAGTTTTAATGAGAGAGAAGTGATGATTAGGAGGTTGTTGCTTATACTCTGTTTTTCAAGGATTTTACTAATGGCACAGGTGTCGCAATTCAGCGGTGACGGATTGGGTATATTGCTATATAATGAATCAGTAAGAGGTATTGGTATTGGTAAATCTGCTATTTCTTTAGCAGATTCTTTTTTCATTGAGAGTTATAATCCTGCTACATGGTCTAATTTTAAAAGGGTTTCGTTATGCGGGGCAATGAATATAAAGAATATTAGTGACCCCATAGGTTATAATACCACTTATTTCAAATTCATGGGTTTTTCATTTGGGTTCCCAGTGTCACGTAATGTCGGTATTGTAATGGGAATTAGACCAGAGGCGCGAGCAAAATTTACTTCAAACTTTAAAAGTTCTGTTGATTTAGGGGATACAATAAAATATAGTTCTAATGTGGATGTAGATGGAGGACTATCAAGATTTTATCTGGGTACTGGTTATAGAAAAAGTGCAAACATGCATCTGGGATTTGGCCTGGGTTATGTAATTGGAAACTATAAACAAGTGGTGAGTACTGATATTGAAGATGACGGTAGTTATGATAGCTACCTTGAAAAATATAATGAGATTATAGGCAGATATTTTAATTTCGGGGCTATGTTCGAAATAGCGAATACCAGATTTTTAGTCTATACAGATATAAATATCGGCAGTAGAATGAGAAAAATCTATCACTACTTCTATTGTGATATAGATTCGACAGGTTCATATGAAGATATTAATCTATACAGCATCTATGGTTTTGGATTAAACAAGAAATTTGGCAAAAATCGTTTAATCAACTTCGAATTAAGATATACTGATGTCTCTGAGGATATCTTTAAGAAAGTTTACTTTATAAAAAAATCTAAAAGTAAAGATTCGTTCTTCTTATCGGGTGGTTATGAGAAAGCTTACAGGATCAAAGCGAAAGGGAAATATTATAATAGACTCAGTTTGAGGACAGGCTTATTTTATCATAAATATCCAAATCTAACAGCCAATCTTAAGAATGAATATGGTATTACATTTGGTTTTGGCTATGAATTTAATTATAATAGTAGCAGAATTGATGTATCAATTGTTTATTCTAAAAGAAAGGGTTATTTTTTTAAGAATATCAATGAAAATATGATAACAATAAACATTGGGGTGTCAACGGGAGAGGTGTGGTTTGTAAAAATAAGAAAGTAATATGCGGGGTAGAAAATGAAAGCTAAATTATTATTTTTATTTTTTATAATGTTTATCATTCTGTTGAGTTATTGTGTTCCACCACCAGCAGAGGAACTTGGTGAAGAACAGGTAATTTCAGCGGAAGAAAGAGCAAAGCAGGATTCTATTAGAGATATGAAATGTAAATTGTATTTAAGTTTTGCTTATAGCTACTACCAAAATCAGGATTGGAGGAGTGCTATTAAAAATTATAATACCATGCTATCCTTAGGATGTGAGGATAAGTATGCAGAAGATATTTTCCCATATCTTGGTAGGTGTTACCAGATGTTGGCACAGGAGAACAAGGTATATCTTGATAGTGCACTGGAGGTATATATAAGAGGTGAAGAATACTTACCGAAAAACATGTTTATTCACAGGAATCTAGCCTATATCTATCATTTGAAAGGAAATATTGATATGGAAATACGGGAATATGAAAAAATGGTAGAAATTGAACCGGAGAATATTGAAATATTACAGACACTTACAAAATTGTATTTTAGGGCGGAAAGGTATCGTGATGTACTCTGGGCATGTGAACAGATACTAAAAATTGATCCCAATAATCAACAGGCTATTAATGATAAGCTTATGGCTAATCAGAAACTTGGTAGGGATGTTCTGGATGTTCTAAAAGATCAATGGATGAATAACAAAACGGATGTGGCAACTGGAATTGAGTATGCGAAAGCTCTGGTGGATAGGTTAAGATACGATGAGGCTGTTGCGGTTTTAAAAGAGGTAACGCAGGCAAATTTGAGAAATAGAGAGGCATGGGAATATATGGCAAAGCTCTATGCGTCCATAGGTAATTATGGGGACGCATCTAAAACGTACGAATATATAGTTAAAAATATTTCACCTAGAGATTTATCCATTTATTACGAACTGGTAAAGTCTAATATTCAGATATTAAAGTTTAAAGAAGCATATAAATGGGCAGTTAGGGCAAGACAAATCAATCGTGAATCTGGGCTTGTCTATAGAATGCTGGGGGATATATACTATGCAACAGCAGAGTATTATGTAAATAAAGAAAAATTAACCTTTGAAGACAAGCTTGTTTATAAACTTGCCTATGATAAATATAAAATGGCATATCAAAAAGGCGAGATAGATGTCAAATCACGTCTTGATTACCTTGCCCAGTATCTAATACCAACTGAGGAAGACTGGTTTTTAAACCGACATGACTCTAAAGGTAATCTAAGAAAGAGCTTTAAGCCTATGGGTGAAAACTATAATTGGATAGAGGAAGAGCCGAGTAAAGAGAAATGAATATAGCAATAGGTAGTGATCACGGTGGGTACGATTTAAAATGTGCCCTGAAAGAATATCTTGAAAGTAAAGGTATCGCAGTTCTTGATGTAGGAGTCGATAAAAAACTTTCCGCCGACTATCCTGACTATGCTAAAAGAGTAGGATTATTAATAAATCATAAAAGGGCTGATTTTGGGATTTTAATATGCAGGACAGGATTGGGGATGTGCATCGCTGGGAATAAAGTAAAGGGTATACTAGCTGCAGTCTGCTATGATGAGAATTTTGCCGTCCTTGCCAGGTCTCATAATAATGCAAATGTGCTCTGCCTTGGTGCGGATTATACTGACAAGAAGAAAGCGGAAAAGATCGTTGATACTTTTTTAAATACAGAATTTCAAGGCGGTAGACATTTTAGAAGGGTCCGAAAAGTAAAGAAGATGGAGGTGTGATTTTGGATTATAAATTTCTAAAAATTCAAGATTCGGATGTATTGGAATCCATTCAGCTTGAAATCAACCGTCAAAGGTATACCCTTGAAATGATAGCCTCAGAAAATTTTGTCAGTCCAGCTGTCCTTGAGGCTGCTGGTAGTGTAATGACCAATAAGTATGCGGAAGGGTATCCGAATAAAAGGTATTACGGTGGTTGTTTTGCTGTTGATAAAGCTGAAGACCTTGCAAGAGATAGAGTCAAAAAATTATTTAATGCAGAGTACGCTAACGTACAACCCCATTCTGGGTCACAGGCAAATATGGCTGTTTATTTCTCATTCCTAAATGTAGGGGATACCATACTCGGGATGGATTTGGCACATGGCGGTCATTTAACTCATGGTAGCCCAGTGAATTTTTCCGGTAAACTTTTTAATATTGTATCATATGGTGTTCATCCTGATACAGGTATGATAGATTATGATCAGGTTTTGGATCTTGCAAAAAAGCATAGACCAAAAATGATTGTAGCTGGGGGGAGTGCATATCCGAGGACGATAGATTTTAAAAAGTTTCGTGAGATTGCTGATATGGTAGGTGCTTTTCTGATGGCGGATATTGCCCATCCTGCTGGTCTTGTTGCAACTGGTTTTCATCCTACCCCATTACCATATTGTCATGCGGTCACATCGACGACACATAAGACATTGAGGGGCCCAAGAGGTGGTTTAATTCTTATCGGGAAAGATTATGAAAATCCCTTTGGAATTGTTGCCCCTAAGTCCGGTAGGGTAAAGATGATGTCCGAGATTATTGATTCCAATGTTATGCCGGGTATCCAGGGTGGACCTTTAATGCACATAATAGCGGCAAAGGCGGTTGCCTTTGGAGAAGCCTTAAAGCCATCATTTAAACTTTATTGTAAGCAGGTAATAGATAATGCAAAAACTCTTGCTGAGGAATTATTGAATCGCGGATATAAGCTCGTCTCTGGTGGAACTGATACTCATCTCGTACTTATTGACCTTTCGGATAGACCAATATCGGGAAAAGAGGCAGAGGTTGCGCTTGAAGAAGCAGGTATTACAACAAATAAAAATATGGTACCTTTTGATAAGAGAAGTCCTCTTATTACAAGTGGATTGAGATTGGGTACGCCCGCTTTAACAACGAGGGGTATGAAAGAAATGGAAATGAGGATGATAGCTAAGTGGATTGATATGGTACTATCGGATCATAAGAATGAAAATTTAAAAAAGAAAATAAGAAAAGAAGTGGAAGATCTATGCAGAAATTTTCCTCTCTATACTGAGATAAAAATTTAGGTGAGATATGAGATGTCCCTATTGTAATGCAATGGATTCAAAGGTAGTTGATTCAAGACCTGCCCAAAAGAATAATGCAATAAGAAGACGAAGAGAGTGCATTGTATGTGGGAAAAGATTCACCACTTATGAATACATTGTTGAATATCCCTTAATGGTAATAAAAAATGATGGTAGTCGTGAAGAGTACGATAGATCAAAGCTGTTGAAAAGCATTAAAATAGCCTGCAATAAAAGGCCGATTCCCTCTGAAAAAATTGAAAATATAGTTATGGATATTGAGAAAGAGATAGAAGAAAAGTCTACTGGTGAAGTTAGGTCAAGCTTAATTGGTGAACTTGTTATGAAGCATCTGAGGGAGCTGGATGAGGTCGCATATATAAGATTCGCATCGGTTTATAAAAAGTTTAAAGACCTTGATGAATTCAGGAATCAGATAGATAAATTATCATTAAAATGAAAAATTTTTGATTAAAGCTTCATACCTAAGAGGGGAAAAAGCATGATTTCAAAAGAATTGCTTGAAATACTGGCATGTCCAAAATGTAAAGGTGATCTTATATATGATCAGGAAAATGATAAACTAATATGCGAAAGTTGTCGACTTAAGTACCCGATTAAAGACGATATCCCTATTATGTTAATCGATGAGGCAGAAAAATACTAAACTGAAATCTGCAAAGATTCAATCCGAAAGATATGAAGAAAATTAGGTCGGAAAGTTTAAGAGTTGTTTGCCCTGCGAATATACTCAAAGAATTAGGTATAAGAAAGAAGTAAATTTTTATAAGAAAGGATATTTTTTTTCATCCCATATTTGATTGGGAAGAATAGGGATGGAATAATTATTGGATTTGATGTATCTTTTGAAGTGTTTAATGCCACTGAGGGTAAAAAATAAAATTTATTGGTGATTCAAAACAATAGTAAAGGTAATTCCAATAAAATCTGAAAAGATTGAATATGTATTCTTATCACAGGTTTTTATGATGTGAAGGATAAAAAGTTTACTTCGTGAGTTATATAGGCTTTTAAAAGGAAATGATATTCTTTCAATTATTTAGTGGCTGAATTACAAAGATACTAGTAACATCATCTTTCCGATAGGATATCTTTCGATTACAGGTCAATTTTTAACAGTAATATTGGTGATAAGCAGCATATAGTTAAGGCTGTAAAAATGAAAAAGGGGAACGTCTGTCCCCCTTTTTCATCCGAGATAGGTGGTTAATGTCTCCTGACTCTATAAGGTAATCCCCAGAATGTGAAATTGACTGGGGCGTTTTTGTCGAAAATAGAAGCAAGATCTATCAGGTCAAAATAGATACGGCACATATGGGAGTTATGACCATGCATTTTTATTTTACCTGTAAATGTATTATCATTTTCTGGATCCAGCAGGGGTTTTCTAATTTTTAGTAACCCGCGTCTTAACCCATAATGCACTAATGCTAACTCGCTAGGTTCATAGATAAATGGTGTTGGATTTTCCACTGTCATTAATACATCAAATCTAACATTTGGTTTAAAATGAATAAAGGTATCCCTTCCGATATAAAAATCTAGCAAGGACTCATTCTGATCGTTTGAAATGTCCATTACTGTCGTATCAAGATAAAATAATTTAATATTAGTGATTTCTAAGTCGCAATTGTCAGATCTACCTAATATAGGGGTAAAGGCAACTACTTTCCAATCTTTTCTTGGATTGCCAGTGTTGCGAAACTTGGCAATTTTTAGATTCTGTTTTGTTGTGATTGTAAAATCCTTTTTCACTGAGTCGATAACAGTTACCGTGCTGTTTGTTGTGTCAAGAAGGTGGATTATGAATTTTGCATTGATAGTAGTAGTTATTAGGGCGATTGCTGTATCTCCATTTACCTCAATATGTACATCTTTATTCAATGAACCTGAAAACTTTTTCCCGAATCTTACAAGGAAAAAGTCATAGGGGAAAGTATCGCCAACTGCCTTCTCCAGACCTTCTGAATATTCCAGATCGATGGCACCCTCGTCATCGAGTCCATCAATCATAATTACGCTGTCAGCCAGGACGATTTCCTCCAGCGCCTCAACTATTTCATTGATGTCTGGAGCGGTGGTATTTTCGCATGCGATAAAAATTAGGAAGGTTGGAACGACTGTGATCAGAATCAGTGTTGTTATTAAATTTTTCATTTTTGTCCTCCAGTTATTTCAATTCGATTCTTCATAGGGACTACGTTATAGTAAATATCCTCTATAGCTAAATAAATAAAAAATAGGTCTTTATATGTGTGATTCCAATCACTAATTGAAGATAGATGTAATACAGGTTTCTTCTTTGGATTGGCTTTTTCAAAAATTTTTATTATTTCCTTTTCATTCATATTTACAAGATGTATCATATCAATATCCATGTCATTTATTTTAATAAAGTCATTGAAATTCTCCACCTCAATCTCAATTTTTATATTTTTCCGTGCCGGACCAAGCTCGGAGGTTATATTTTTAAGGATACTTTCAATGTCACCGCCATATTTTACGTGTTCATTTGTAATATAAATTGAATCTTTGAGCCCTTCGCCTCTTAAAATACCACCACCTATCTGAAATGCATAGTTGTCAAAGGTCTCATAAAGGGGAACTATTTTATTTGGCGTTATAAGTTTTTTACTGTATTGTTCAAAAAATTTTACGTATTCTTCTGTCTTTGTTGCAATATAGCAAGTTCTTCCGATTAAATACTCGAGAATTCTCCTCCTTGATAATATATGCGGTATTTTCCCATTAAATGTAAAAATTTTCTGATTTTTTTTAATTTTGTCGCCATCTTTAATATGCCATTGTAGTTTTATCTCATCTTGGTAATCAGAAAATAATATGTCAACTAATTTTTTGCCTGCGAAAGTGCATTCGTCATCAGAGATAAGATGTGCCTGGCCAAATTTTGGATATGGGGTGACCACTTCTGTGGTCAGGTCCCCATCTCCAATCTCTGTCCTTTCTACAATTTTAATTATTTCTTTTACGAGAGTTTTATTCATCTAATTCTATTACTTTGATATCTTCTATTTCCTTATTCGACATGTTTTCATCAAACCAGACCATATCATAACATGGTATTATCTCATCGGTATCTACATTTATTTTTACCTTTCCAGACATCGGACAATAACCTCTTAGTAAGTGTCTGAATGGCATTGACTTTTTTAGCAATTTTTTTTGCTCATCAGTCAATACTTTTGCAATATCAAGTTTCTTCTGAATTTTTAGTTTCAAAAGTTTTCCACGAATAGTATTCACGTTATCAATTGCCTTCTGAATTTCTTTTTCCGAAGCTTCTTTGTCAACAAGTTCTGAAAGTTCTAGTCTTGCTATTTTCAAATCAGCCATAAGTTTTATGCTCTCTTTTTTATATTTCCTTTGTATTTCTTTCAATTTTGCGATTTGATCGTCAGTTAATTGTAGCTTCTCAGTCATTTCTGGAGCTATTATCATTTTTTTGTGTATCATTCTTCTTTGCATTTGTTGTCCAAAGATAGTACTTGCAAGAAGCAAGGTGATTGTTGAAAAAACTATTAATCTTTTCATTTTTTATCCTCCTCTCTTTTTATCTCTTTTTCTTCCTTTATAAAAACTTTCATCATTTGCATTCTGAATTTGTCTTCAAAGATAAGGTACTTGAGTTGCTGCTCTGGAGTTAATATATCAGACAGCCCTCGTATAAATTTTTCTTTTTCATTAATGATATCCTTGTCTATGCCATATAGCTTATCAATGTAGCTATTGACTTCTCTGCTTGTGATGGACCCATCTTTTTTGTCGATTTCTTCTTCAATTTTTTTGACTAGATACATCTTTTCTTTGTATTTATCTCTTATGATGTCTTCAAGATTATTAAACCTCGGGAAAAACCTGGTTGATTGATCCTCAGTCAGGTCGAGATACTCTGTGAGTTTCCATATTTTAATTGTTCTTAATCTCTCTGCTTTTCCCATTCCGTGCATATTTCTTTCCCACGTAGGCACTGGTTTTATAGGCGGTCGTTTTGGAGGTTGTCCCTGTGCTATTACCATTGATATAAAAATTGTGGTAATAATTAAAAGTTTTAAGATTTTCATTGCATACTCCTTTTTATAATGAGCCAGCATATAATTGCTTTGCAAAATGCTCAAATTCCTCATCTTTCATTGCATTTATGATATTGCTTTCTTCATAGCCAGAAGGGTACGTTATGGTATAGAGTATAAATTCTTTCTTTATTTCATCTATATTGTTTATCTGATCCACAATTGATTCATCAGAATTGATAATCAAATTGTAGAAACTATAATCGTTTATTTCTTTTAGTATTTCGTATGTTGTATTCATATTACCTTTTTTAAATCCAATAAAGCTGAGATTATTAATAGTTAAAATTCCAACTGTAAAGATTAAGGCAATCAATAGTGAAATTGAAGGTACAATTCTACCTATCATTTTTTTTCTCTTTTCAAGTTTATTGATTTTTGAATTGACGTTAAATACTATCTCTGCTCCTATGTCAGGCAAATCCGGCTTTTCTTCAATTCTGATAGAGCTATAGATTTTTTTGATATCAGAGTAAAAGCTATTGCACTTGCTACATGTTTTTATATGATCTAATACAATATTTTTATCCCTATCGCTACATTCTCCCAAAGCATATAATGGAATCAATATGCTCACTTTTTTGCAATTCATAGCTTATTTTTCCTCAATAGATAATTTCTCAAATTTTTAATAGCATGTGAAAAGTTTACTTTTGCGGCATTTTCGGTGCTATCAATAATACTTGCAATCTGTTTAAAAGGTAAATTGTGAAATACTCTGAGAATTACTATTGATTGCTGTTTCTTGGGTAGTTTTGATATTGCTTTCAATAAAATTCTACGATCGTATTTTGTCACAGAGATTTGGTCGTTGTTGTCTTCGTGAGTTGGCTCTTTTTCGTAGTTATTGACGTATCTTTTTCTTTTCTTTATATGATTTATTCCAGTGTTTATGGCGATTCGATATAGCCATGTTGATATGCTTGAATTCCCTCTGAAAGTATTAATTTTTTTATATGCCTTTAAAAATGTATCCTGAGTCAAATCCTTAGCCTCCTCATAGTCCCTGAGCATTCTTAGAAAAAGCAGATATATCATTTTATAGTTTTCCAGTATTATACGGTTGAATTCTTCCTGATTCAAATACCTGTCCCGATTTTTCAAATTAACCACTTTTTTAGACATAAAGAGCTACAATAGGTTAAAAGTTTATATTTTTAGAGATTTATGGGGTTATATTTTTAAGGTTTTCTATTACAGATAATATAAGTTCGTTATTAACGGTTGTTCGTATAGTTTTATTGTTTCTAAGAAAGTGGATTAAATATTCTCTTACTGGTAGATGGTAACATTCATAAAGTACTGTAGCGTACAGGTCTAATTGGGCTTTGTACTTTTTTATAACTGTGTCATTCTTGGATAATTCGCTATGGTCTGTTTTGTAATCTATTATATAATATGACTGTTCATTCTTTAAGAGCAGATCTATGGCCCCTTCTATGAATATGTTATTAATATATCCCATTACCTCTACTTCTGTTTTTATTTCTTGAGAGTTTCTGATTAGCTGGTAAACTGGATTTCCGGATGAAGCAAAATTTTCAATCCAGTTGAAGATTTCATTGATAAGTATTGACTTTTCCTTGCCAGTCAATCTTTGTATATTGATTAAATCAACTATATAATTCTTTATATCATCTAAATTTTTGTAATCCCATAATGATAAAGCTTTATGAACTAAGTTTCCCAGTTCAACTGGATTAAGTGGAGTTGAGTCGGCGATCACATTATATGGAGTGATAGTTGAAATGGTTTTATCAGCGTATTCAGTTGGAGTTATTCTTGTAATTTTTTTCTCAATTGGAGAAGTTCTGGTCCTTATTTCATCTATTTTGTCTTTCGAAAATCTGGGTCTCTTGTAATTTTTTAGAGCAATTTCTTCATAGTGAACTTCCTCTTTTCCAATTCTTATATCCTCTGGGATTATTTCTTTGATTGTTATAGATGATTTAAGATTATTCTTTTGAAGGTATTGTCTTAAGGATTGCCAGTTTATATTGTATCTTGTTCTTTCTTTTTCGATACCTGTTATTATCAGGTGGGAACTTGCTCTTGTTACGCCAACATAAAATATTCTTTTTTCCTCTGCAGCATCTTTCAATTGTTCTAGTTTTTTTAGAGCTTTTACGATTGCTGGTTCTTCTTTAGTTGCCTGATCTTTGATATTCAATACTGTTCCAGCATTTTCGTCAGTGAAGATTAGAGGTGATGATGTAGTTAGGCTATATGATAAGGGAATTATCACCACCGGGAAATCGAGCCCTTTTGAGGAATGTATTGTCATAATTTTTACTGAATCTTCATCAGTGTCTTCCTTAAGTGCCTCACCTTCTTTTACGTTTATATTTTTGTAAGTGTTTATTTTTCTTACAAAATCAACTGGACTGAGACCAGAGATTGAATACCACTCGCGGGCTAAGTTTAGTAATTTTTTAACATTTGCTACTTTTCTTTTCCCCTCTTTTAAGTTTGCTAAAATTGATAGGTAGTTTGTTTCCTCTATAATATTTTCAAGAAGGTTGATAATATTGTCTTCATATAGCAGAGATTGGAGCTTTAAATAAAGATTTTTAAAAAATTCCAGTTTAGAGATATCGTTTTCGCTTAAATTAAACTTTTTATTGTTATATAAATACTTGTGTAATCCCTCGGTAATTGTACCCGCTGTCGCAAGCTCGTTGATAGCATCATCACTGATAGCAAACATGCTTGACCTGATAGTTCCAATAAGAGCAGGTTCATCATAGAAATTTATAAGTGCTCTAATAAAATTGATGAGATCTTTTACTTCTGGTAGGTTATAGAATCCAAATCCTGTAAGTGTGTGATAAGGAATATTCATCTCCTTAAGTGCCTTTTCGTACTTTTCCTGATGGGTATAAGCTCTTAATAGAATTGCTATATCTTTGTATTTTACTTTGTCAAATTTATTATCTTTGACTTTGTATATGGTTAGATTATTTACCATATCTTTAATTTTATTGGCGATCAGGAATGCTTCCAGCTCTATATAATCGATGTTCTCTTCTGGAATTTTTTTATCGTGTTTTAATATTATGATTTCTACGGGTTTATTAGTAATCCTTGGTTTATTTTGAGCTTTAATAGGCACTGATGGATAAGATGCTTCAAAGGGGTAAATGGTTTTGGAAGATTTAAACAGCTTTGGGAAAATTTCATTTTGAAAGTCGACAAGCTTGTCTATACTTCGATAGTTTATCAAAAGCTCGTCTGTTTTGAGCTTATTTTTTTGCTGATTCATAATTTCGACTACTGCTCCTCTGAATCGATATATGGATTGTTTTTCATCACCAACAAAGAATACTTTGATTTTCGGATTATTGTTTAATATTTCTTGTATTATTTCATGTTGCACCGGATTTATATCCTGAAACTCATCAACAAGTAAATATTTAAATCTTTTACAGAATTGAATTGCTCTTTCAGATTTCGAGTTTAAAAATTCTATTGCATATAATTCCATTCCTGTAAAATCAAGTAAACCATTTAACTCAAGTTCCTGCCTATATTTATCCAGAAATTCATTTATCAAGTTATAAGCATGCGTGTTTACTTCGATAAATTTTTCATCAATATCGGATAATGAAAGCCTCTTCAAAAAGTTTATTTCACTGTAATATTCATTTTTTAATTCCTGGTATAGTCGGTAACATTTTAGATCAATGTTTTTTAGTTTATCGGCTCTGTCGGAGAAGAAAGAAGTAAAGTCGTCTCTATCAATATTGTTTTTTTCAAAATTATTGAGGAATAGCAGTTGATTTTCATTAAGTTGATCCTTAAATGGTAGAAGGGAGGTAATAAGGTTTTTGATTCTCTCGTCTCTTAAATAGGATTTTAACATAGAATTTACAATATTATTAATAATTGAAATATAGGAATTTATATCAGTCAGTTTATTTTTATATTTTTTTATTAGGAAATATCTTTCCCAGCTGTTAAAGATAAGCTTTTTAATTTTATTAATAGACATGTATTTTAATAAAATCTTTAATTCTTTGGAGTCATTTTCTATGTGATCGCTTAAAAACCTGTTTGTAAATCTTTCCCTTATTATATTTTCTTCTGCCTCGTCTATAATCGTATAGTTATATGGTAATTGAGTACTGTCTATGTTTTCCTGAATTATTCTTGCACAAAAACTATGTATGGTGGATATAAATGAGTTAGATATAGCATGCTGAAGTTCTATCAAATTATTAAATAATTTCTCCTTATATAGTTCTTCATAAACTCTTTCCTTCATTTCCGTGGCGGCTTTTTCTGTAAATGTAATGGCGACAAGTTGGTCAATATCTGCTTTACCTGACCTGATTAGATCGACAAATCTGTCAACAAGCATTTTAGTTTTGCCTGTACCTGCAGATGCACATATCATTATGGATTCATCATTTGTTAGCTTACTTTTACTGTTATATGACATAATACCTGACAGAATATTGTTTATACAGATTAAATATAATAAAATTGGATGTGATATTGTAGTTGTATTTTGGGGAGTAAAGATGCCTTTTTATAGCATATTTAGAAGTGATTGGATCGGGTTTATAGTATATTTTTTTCTTATCATTTCAATGGTTGGAATAAGTAATATATTATTTAAAAGATTGAAAATACAACCGGAGGTAACCAGATATTTTGTTCATATAGGCGTTGGTATATTGGTAGTTACTTGTCCATTTACCATTAGATCTCCGCTTATACCTGCTATTCTTGCATCTATTTTTATAGTTTTAAATTCTATAAACATTATTATGAATAGGTGGAAGGGTATTCATGGGATTGAGAGATTTAGTTTGGGGACTGTATTTTTCCCGTTATCATTTTTAATACTGATATTGCTTTACTGGGATAGAGCATATATTTTGATAACTGGTATGCTGATAATGACGCTATCAGATCCTCTTGCATCAATTATTGGTAATAGGTTTATGAGCAAAAGGTTTAAGCCGTGGAAAGATGAAAAGAGCGTCCTTGGCAGTTTCATAGTTTTTATCTCATCTTTTTTTATCACAGTAATTGTTCTTTTTTTGGCTGGAAAATACATTGATTCTTTTGATGGGAATATTATTCGAATAATTTTAATAAGCATTTATGTGGCTGTAATTTCGATGGTATTAGAGGCTGCTTCCTGGTCTGGCTCTGATAATATCACTCTACCTTTATTTTCAGCACTTATGCTTGATATCTGCATAGGAGCCAATTGGAATAAATTGATTTTAATAGGAGGTTGGTTACTATTTAGCTTCTTCCTTGCTTTTGCGTCTCTAAAATTACATTCCCTTGATCTAGGGGGATCATTTGGTGCTATGATTATTGGTTCGATTGTATTTTCTATTGGCGGTTTACCATGGGTTGTGCCAATGGTAGTTTTTTATATTTTGTCTTCCATTCTTTCAAAGATAGGGAAATCTAAGAAGAAAATTATAAGGGAGGTGGTCGAAAAAGATGATATACGGGATGTTTATCAGGTCTTGGCAAATGGCATAGTAGCTTTTATCTGTGCACTGTTATATTGGTACACAGGCGATGATATATTTTTTATTTTTTTCCTGGGTTCGATAGCAGCAGCAACTGCAGACACATGGGGGACTGAGATCGGGGTTTTATCGAAGGCGAAACCAGTTAATATTATACGATTTTATCCTGTAGAAGCTGGCTCCTCAGGTGGGATAACTGTCCTTGGAACATTTGGTGCTTTTCTCGGAGCATCAGCTCTTTCTATTTCTGGATTGCTGAGTACTATTGAGAAATCGAGGATTTTTATACCTATAATAATTGGTGGATTTCTTGGTGCCCTGACAGATTCTATTCTGGGGGCAACAATCCAGGCTCAATATAGATGCCCATCATGCGGTAAACTCACTGAAAAACGTAAACATTGTAATGGCGCAGTGACTAAAATAGAGTCCGGTTTATCGTTTGTCAATAACGATTTTGTTAATCTTATATGTACTTTTTCGGGCGGGGTTTATTCTGTTATTTTATATAAGCTTTTTAATTAATAATATACATGGCAGACGTCACTGTATTCGCAGTTTTTACATTCATTTGAATCGAAAGGTTTGACAGAAAAGTCTCCCTGGTAGATTTTATTGATTATTTCAGATAAAATGTTCTTTGTTGTATTCAATTTTTCATCGAGATCTTCAATAAATTTATTTTGCCTTTTTATAAGTTGTATTTTCGAAAAGGCATTTGATCTTGTCCCATCTTTAAATGAGAAGTATACACCACCTAAAATCGGTTTATCACTATATCCTCTGTTATATTTTAACATTAAAAGGTAAAATGGTATCTGAAGATATCTTTTCTCCTCTAAGCTTTTAAGGGTATTGGGAATACTACTTGAGCTCAATTTGTACTCGATGATTGTGTAACCATTGTAGTCTATATTATAGTCAATCCTATCTATTTTGCTTATAAAATTTACCTCTTTTAATCCGTCCGGCAATGATAGCTCATTTATTTTGGCTTTTACTTCCTTTTCGGCGAAAATAGGCTGATAATTTGATTTTTTTGATAAGGCGATTTCGTAATCTATAAAATTCTTTAAACCCAGTTTTAAAAATTCCAACTTTTGATTTCGTATCATGGGTGGCAATAGTGATATTTCATGGTTATATTCTTTTATTAAATTTTCAATCATCTCATCTTCGCATTCGGGATCGTATTGTTCAAGGTATTCAGCCCAGCTTAATTCAGGGTTTATTTCCTTCCTGAGTAAGAAATCCTTCACATACTCTTCGAGCAACTTGTGTATTATCAGTCCAATCATCATCCTGTCAATTTCAAAGTAAGGTTCTTCAACTACCTCTATCTTCCAGATATTCTTACAAGCGAAATAAAAAGGGCACTTAGTGTATTCATGTAAACGTGAAATCGAGATATTTTTTTTGAAAAACTCCATTATAAGAGAGTTGTTAGAAATTTTTCCGGTGAAGGAGTTATAGATTCGATTTATTCTCCAATTTTCGATTCTCGCTCTTTCAATTATAAATTTATATTTTTCCGGGGCTACAACAGATATAATTTCTTTATTGAGAGAGGAAGCATCAAGCAATTCTTGTTCGTTGTATGCTGTATCGATTGTTAATTCAATATTATTGCTGTTATAGGATTCAATATAAAAGGATTTTGAAAGGGATTTTAAAACATTTGCCACCTCATAAATGAATGGTGAAGTTTGAAGCTGTTTTCTTCTTAGGTCAAATTCAGGGTAGGTCAACATTAGTTTGCTTTTAGTAGATGAGATAAGGTAATATAGTAAAAACTGTTCCTCCACCAGATATTTTTTACCTATATCAAAAATTTGTTCATTAAAAAGTGTGTTCAATTCCTCTTTTAGTGATAATTCCCATTTTGAATCGTACCTATAGAGTGGAAATTCTCCGTCTACAAAGCCCAGAATTACCATGCATTCTGGCTCCGCGCCTCTTATGTTCATAACATCAGAAATAGTAACGCCGTAGTCTTCACTTCTGTACTCAATTTTTTGATATAATAGATTTGTAAGAATATTAAGTAAAGTATTCAAGCTTATTCTGTGGGATGAATTATTAAACAAACTATGAAATAAATTTAATAATTTTTTTGTATAGGGTGATTCGATTTCAGATCCAATCTGGCTTGTAATCTCTAACAATGATTTTATATAATTTTTTAGTGTAGCTTTTTTTTCAAGATGAAATATATTTAAGAATTTAGAAAGTAAAGCTCTTATCTCGTCGAGAATTTTTATTTCATTTTTGATGGATTCTTTTTCCTGTGTTGCCTCATCTTCTAAATAATTTTCTAGGATGAAATTAAGGTAAGCTTTTCTTTTATCGCATGCCTTTATCCATGCTTTTTCTCCGTATATTATTCCCCAGCGGGAAGAAATTTTCTCAAATTTTAAAACTATTTCTCTATCAAAATGTCTGTTTAGCAGGTTACATTTTAAGAAATCTAATAGTTTGTCTCGTTCAAAATTTGAGATGTTTAATTCAATAAGCTTTAGGATAAATTCAGATAAAGGTTCATAGCCTGTACAAGGTATTTTTTCTTTATAAGGTATTCTATATTTATTTAGATAAAATCTAAAAAGTTTTGAATAGTCATATCCTCCTCGATAGGTTACGCATATCTCCGATGGATTAATACCATTTAGTATCCAGTGCTTAATTGTTTTGCATGCTATCTCAACCTCTGATTCCCTGTCTGAACATTTGATTATTTTAATATCTTTACTGTCACAGTTGAGCTCATATTTTTTTGTTGAAAAGTTTAATTCGATATCTAAATAGTTCTCGTTGTTGAAAATTAGTCGTCTAATATCTGCTATAATATTATGCTTGTTGTATTCTTCGATGTATATGCTTTTCCCTGTTCCGAAGTAGGTATGGTCTACTGAGCAATATTCATATACGGGATTTGAGCCCTTGATTAATCTTATGTAGCAGTTTGTGACATTTTTTATAGCTTCTTGAAGGAAAATTTTTTGCAATTTGGTTAATTCATAAAAACCATCGACTATTAGAATATTATTCATTCTATTGTTAATAAAATTTTTAATATAGTTGATTGATTTTAAAATTTTATATGAGTTTGAGTATTTGCGTTCTGATTCTTCAAATCCCAGCTCTTGGAAGAATATTTTTAGTATAGTATTTTTTTCACTATCATCAATGTTCTTGTTTTTTAGATATCTATAAACATCCTCTTTTTTTATCGCCTGCTCTTTTAGTTTTAATAAAATATCATAGTAAGATGGGACTTTTGAGAGAGTTCGAATTTGCTCTATTTCATCTTTAGACTTTGATGAATCCATAATTAGCTTATAAATAAGGAGCTGTTCCTCAGCCGGTGATAGTGAGTTATAGAGGATTTTTTGATTATCAAGAATTTTTTCCGCAAAATATAGTATTGTTCCAATCATGATTTGCCCGGGTGTGTATTTTATACCATTTTGAGATATCAATCGTTTATATTTTTCTGCATAAAGGTTTGAAGAGGTAATTATATAGACTTTTGAATCATTACCCATGTGGTTTGAAATGATCTGAATTATTTTTTCAGTGTAATTTGATCCAATTGGAGCGAAGAGATAGGTTATATTTCTCATATTTAAATTTAAACAAAAAGGGGACAATAGCGTCCCCTAATTTTTTTCATCAATAATAAAAGCCATTTTTTACTTTTCTGACTTGCTATCTTTTTCCTCCGATTTCTTCAGGTCATTTATTTTCTTCAACAGTCTTTTGACTTTGTATTCTTTTATTTTATATACATATGGATAGGATTCATTCTTTGTGTAATAATAGTCACCGTCTTTTTTGCCAACAAGAATTGATTCTACTTTTTTGCCTTTATTAAATAATGCTATCTTCACACTTGGATAGTCCAGACCATATGTTTTTAGCCCCTTAGGTTTATAAGTTACGAGTTTATCAACTATGAAGTCTCTGATGCCGTTTAACCAGTTATTTATTCTTGATTTTTCAAGCTCTATAGTATCGGGTTTTACAATTATCCAGTGATTGTTAGTATCTCTTACACAGGCAAATTCTTCATCTTCTATCTTTGCAATAATGCTATCGGCATTCTTCCCATCATAGCCGGATATTTTTTTCTCCTGGAAATAAAAAGCATCTTTGTTTAGGTTTCTGAATACATATTTTTGTATTGTGAAGACTGGTTTTCTTGACTCTTCTTTTGAATAGAATTTACTGGAACCATCCAGACTATCACCAATAATGAGGGTTGCCTTTGTCAATTCTTCCCCAACGTAACAATTGACTATAAGAAGTGGGTTTTTAAGACCATATTTTTTCAGGTCTTGTGGGTCTTCGTCAACAAATTCTTTTGCTTTATTGCCAGTTAATGAATTCAGATATATCCTAACGGTGCTTGATCTTGCAGGATATTTTATAGGTTCAGTGATTTGCCATTTGTCCTCTCCAATTTTTTCGATTATTATTTTACCATACTTTTTAGAAGATAAATCTATTTTCCTTACGTTGTCCTTATCAAAATGCAGTATTTGCTTGTCTCGCAGATCGTATATAGATTTATTCACATAACTCCATAGAGACTTTTTGGTAGTGTAAATATCGGGCTTTTCAGGATATTTTACATAAATAAAGGAACCCGTTGGATTTTCATCACCGATTAAAAGTCTTATTTTCGAAGAGTCACTCTTTACTACAGTAACCTCTCCCCTTGGTTTATGAAGTCCATATGGCTCAAGATCAGTTAAGTTTTGCACTATAGTTCGTTCAATTTTACTTTCAAGTATTGACTCAAGATTTGATTGAATTTTTTTATTATCTCCCCCAGCAAAAAATGGGGAAACTATGTCCCACTTACCATTTGATTTTCTTACTGTTAGAGTATCTTTTTCATTTTTAAGTGAATATTCTACCACGCTATCTTTATCAACTTTTAGCAAAAGTTTTTCGTATTCTTCTTTTGCTTCTCTTTTCTTTGTTCCTTGTATTTCAAAAATATATATAATAGCTAGTAAAACAAGAAATACCGAGAAAAGTATCAGGGTATTCTTCCATTTCATTTTTTACCTCCTCCTTATATAAACCAAAACGCCGACTATAAAGGAGATAGCTGGTAGGATTATAACAGTTAACCAGAACACTGTTTTAACCTGTGCTGGAGTCATATTTACTGTTCTAACATCTGGAGATTTTGGTCTAATAGAAATCAGGTCTTCATCAGCCAGTAGCCAGTTAATCATATTCATAAATAGATCGCCATTTGCTTGATTTGAAAAATAGGCGTTAGTGGCAAAATCAGAATCTCCAACAACGACAAGTCTTGCTTTATCACGTATTTTATTTTCATCTTTTTCAACATTTTTGGTTACAGCTACTGCGATTGGAATAGGACCTTTTTCATCGTCTTTACTGATTTTTATCTTTCCTGTTTTATACATTTCTTCGAAATTTTTTACTGCATAGCTCTGAGGACTTGTTTTGGCAAGTTCTACTATTTTAATCTTGGTATCGTTATTTTCTTCATCCTTTCTAACGGATCTTACACCTGGGAAAAAGGTCATATAGTTACCCATTTCGCTAACAATTGGGTGTGATCCGTAATTAGCCACAAGGGGTATATCAGGGCCAGCGCCAAATAGACGTCCCAGCCCACTTGCATCTATAACTATATCGTCACCAACTTGTACACCGTAAGGTTTAAGGAACTCTATTAATCCAATTGATGGTCTTGGATCAAGCATTAATAGTACACTACCACCCCTATCAATGTAGTCTTTAAGCATTTCTTTTTCATGTTCGAATAATTCTTTCTTTGGACCGGGGAGAACGATTACTGAGGCATTATCTGGTATTGAATCTTTATCTGCAAGTAGTAAATCCTCCACCTCATAGTTTTGCTCTAATATAGCCTCTTTCGCTTTTGAAAACCCGTACCTTTCGTTGTCTGTTATACTTCCTTCTCCGTGTCCGGAAACAAAATATACCTTTTTTTTCTCCTCACGTGTTACTTTTATAATAGCGTTGGTTATTTTTTCTTCGGTTGCCTGATCGATCTGTTCCTCTCTATCGTTACAGATAATAACAAGATTCCCGTAAGCTTTAACACGATGCCTTTTCGCAATAGCTGGTTTTTCATCCGGATCTATTAGTTCATATTTGAAATGTTTTGAAAGGTGAGCATATTCTTTTAAGAGGTCTTCTACCGACTCTTTGTTTATATCTTTTACAAAAGCAAGTACAGTTACATCTTTATCGAGATTTTTGAGAATTTTTCTTGTTTGATCAGATAGGCTGAAGATCTTACTTGCAGTAGTATCTATTCTAATTGTATGTCTTGCAAGGAAAAAGTCCAGAAGGCCAACAATTGCTACAACCAGAAGAATTACTATTATGGCATTAGATCCATATTGAAATCTGCGGTTCTTTATTATTTGCGTGAAATCGAGTTTTATTAGTGAAAAAATTGTCAATCCAAGACCAATTGCAAGTGGTATTATTGTTTTCAAATCCCATAGATTGGTTATAGAATAGATAATAAGCCCTATGAAAATCAGGCCGATTCCAGTAATTAATAACCATCTATAAAACTTCATTTTTTATCCCCTCCATTTTGAAGATTCTATTGATTGATATGTTAGAAATAACATTATAAGCATCAATGAAAGATAGAATACCAGATGATTTGTATCGAATATTCCCTTTGAGAAATCGTCAAAGTGCTCAATTATTGATAGATATTTCAAGATATTTCCAAAGACCTTTCCTGCAAAATCGCCGGCAAATCCGATAACCCAAAGTAGCATTGTAGCGCCAAAGGTTCCGATAGCTGCCACAATCTGGTTTTCTGTCAGCGATGATATAAAATTCCCAGTTGCTACTAGAGCAGCACCTAAGAGTAGTATTCCTATATAACCAATAAAAATTGGCATAAATTGCGGTTTTCCCCATATAAAAAGAAAAATCATAAATATGAATGTCATTGAAACCATCACAGTGTAAAGCAGATAGGATGCTATGAATTTACCAATTATAATCTGGGAATTTGTTATAGGGCTTGTTAGAAGTAATTCCATTGTGCCGCTTTTTTTATCCTCGGAGAATGACCTCATAGTGATTATAGGAACAATAAAGAGTATTATCACCGAGGTATTCAGAAGAAATGGTCTGATCAGCATGAGGTTAACGTTGATTGGGTACCCCGCTCTTTGCATCATTGCGGCGTAGCTATATTGCAGGAAGCTTCTTAACATTAAATAAAAGAAAATTCCCGAGACCACAAGAAACAATCCAATGACGATATAAGCGATTGGAGATGTAAAGTATCCACGGGCATCCCTTTTGAATATAGCAATTATGTTACTCATTTTAATTTATCTCCTCCTCTTTTGTTGTTAGTTTAAGGAAGATTTCCTCAAGACTCAATCTTTCAGTTCTTAGTTCTAATAATCCCCAATTGTTGTTAACTATTGTGCTAGCAAGTTTTCTCTGAATATTTGAGCCAACCCTGGATTGTACCTTGTAGGTGGCAATGGCTTCATTTTTCTTCTGTTCAATCTGAGCGGAGATAACTTCTTCCATATTGTTAATTGTATTTAATACCTGCTGGATTGGTCCGTCAACTTCAAGATACACAGTTTCTGAACCTTGCAGCCTTGTTGTAAGGTTATCAGGTGAGTCTATAGCTACCAGTTTCCCCTCGTTTATTATTATCACACGGCTGCATGTCATACTTACCTCAGGTAGTATATGGGTGGACAGAATTATAGTGTGTTCGTTACCAAGACTTTTTATTAATTCTCTTACTTCTATTATCTGCTTCGGGTCGAGGCCAATTGTCGGCTCATCCAGGATCAAAACAGGTGGGTTGTTGATAAGTGCCTGTGCTAAACCAACTCTTTGCTTGTAACCCTTGGAGAGTTTTCCTGTGTATTTTTCAAGAACGTGTGTAATAGAAGTGAGTTCAGCTACACGTTCAACCTCTGCATTTATACCTTTTTTATCCACTCCCTTTATTTCCGCTACAAATTTCAAGTAGTCTCTGACTTTCATATCAAGATAAAGAGGTGGATTTTCAGGAAGGTAACCTATTCTCTTTTTAACCTCAAGTGGATTCTTAAATATATCATATCCGGAAACAGTCACTGTACCACCGGTCGGTGGCATATAACCGGTGATAATTCGCATTGTTGTAGTTTTTCCTGCCGCATTTGGTCCCAGAAAACCAAGAACTTCTCCCTTTTCTACGGTGAATGATATGTCTTTTACAGCCGCAAGGTTTCCATAATATTTTACTAAATTTCTTACTTCTATCACCTTTATACCTCCTCAGTTTTGATTAAAGGTTCCTTTTTTGTATCATATATAAACTGTATTGCCTCATTAGCTATGGATTCTATATTTTTTTCATCTATAGGCTTATTAGCGTATTTAACCTCGTCTAGCTGTTCGAGAACTTTTATTATCAATTTTTTACTAAAATCGTCTACTTCTTGTAAACTAAGGGCTTCTGTTATTTCTTCTGTTGTCATCTCAAGAGCTCTCATAAAATATCTACGTTCAAGATATCTTCTCAATATGGAAGATAATTGTTCACATCTTTTGTATGATGGAACGGAACCATCTTTTTTTATTTCTTCAATTTTTTCGATAGCTTCTATGTGGGGCGGAGTAAGAAATTTATCCATTACTTTAAAATAATATAAGCTCCTTTTCCATTTCGTGTAATATATAATTCCTGCGATTATAAGTAGGATTACTACTAATGAAACAATGATATAGTCCCATTGGATTATTGATGGTAGAGGGAAAGGAGGCTTAATATCTTTTATATCTTGAGTATTTGGTGGTAGGGTTGAAATAAAATTAACACTACATTCTTTGGTTTTGAATGTATCAATTGATGTTGAATCGTTTTTATCAACAAATAGAATATTGAAAGAGGGAACTGTAGCCTTCCCCGTATCGAAGCTTGTGATTACAAATTTTGCTTTTTGTTTTATACAATCTCCTTCTATTTTTGGTTTAAAAAATTTATAATCAATGATTTCAAAATCACCTATTTTGTTGGTTGTTTTAGGTAAGATTGGGGTTTTATTGGTTGGGTACGAAAGTACTATATTTAAATTAATTCTATCGCCAATTGTTGCAATGGTGGTATCAATGCTTATTGAAACATTTATTGATTTAGTTAATGAATGAATATTTGTAAAGAATAAAATAATCAATATAACCGTATTCGGGAAAATCGTATTTCTTTTCATAAAGCCAATATTCCTTATCTTTTGTACTTGAGTTCCCTCAATTTGAAAAATCTCACTAGTGGTTCGATATAGCTTTTTCCTGTGTCAATCTCGATTAGATCAAGTTTCATTTTTTTCGCTTCTTTAATGAATTCCTGTTCCCTTTGTTCAATATAGTCCTTATAAGTTTGAATTTTTTTTCTGTTGGATAGATCAATCCATACTTCTTCACCTGTTTCCGGATCATATATTCTCATCAATCCCATAGGTATCAATTCTTTTTCTCTATGATCTTTTAGTTTTATAGCAATAACATCGTGTTTTTTATTTAATATTTTCATTGAATGAATAAAACCATCATCAAGAAAATCTGAAATAATAAATATAATAGATTTTCTTTTTAAAATTCTGATAAGGTATTCTATAGCACTTGATATATTTGTTGCCTTTGATTCTGGATTAAAATAAAGAATTTCCCTTAGAACCCTCAATCCATTGCTTTTGCCTTTTTTGGGAGGTATAAATTTTTCTATTGTATCGGTAAAGATTAACAGGCCTACTTTATCATTATTTTTTATAGCAGAAAAAGCAAGAAGAGCGCAAATTTCTGTTGCAATTTCATGTTTAAATTTTTTTATAGTACCAAAATATTGGGATGCAGAAAGGTCGATGGCGAGTACAACGTTTAATTCTCTTTCCTCATTGAAAATTTTTACGAATGGTTTATTGTATCTTGCTGTAACATTCCAGTCAATCGTTCGGATATCATCTCCATACTGATACTCCCTGACTTCAGAGAATTCGATTCCAACTCCCTTGAATATAGAATGATATTCGCCACTAAATACATCATTAACCAAGTTCCTTGTCTTTAGTTCTAATAGTTTTACTTTTTTTAATAATTCCTGTGGTAGCATTGATTATTACGGTACTTCGATCTTTTCAGCTATTCGATTGATTATGTTGTCTGATGTAATTTCTTCCGCTTCAGCTTCAAAAGTTAGTATAATACGATGTCTTAAGACATCATGGAGAATATCCTTTATATCTTCAGGGATTACATATCCTCTTCCATTGATGAAGGCTTTTGCTTTTCCTGCGAGAGTAAGGTATATTGATGCCCTCGGTGAAGCACCGTATTCAATGAGACCAGCGATATCTTTTAAGCCGTAATTTTCAGGTTCCCTTGTAGCAAAGACAATATCTACGATGTATTTATTTATTTTTTCGTCAACATATATATCATTTAGAACTTTCCTTGCTTTCAAAATATTTTTTGGATCTACAATCGGGGTTACCTCAGGCAAGCCATCTGTTTTTGCCATCCTTTTTATAATTTTTATTTCCTCATCTTTGCTGGGATAACCTATCAGAACCTTTAACATGAATCGATCGATTTGTGCCTCGGGCAGAGGATATGTCCCTTCCTGTTCTATGGGATTTTGTGTGGCTAATACAAGGAACGGTTCTTCCAACTTATGTGTTTTTTCACCAATTGTTACCTGTTTTTCCTGCATCGCCTCTAAGAGGGCTGATTGAACTTTGGCAGGAGAACGGTTTATTTCATCTGCGAGGATTATATTTGCAAATATCGGTCCTTTTTTCGTTTCAAATTCTCCAGTCTTTTGATTATAAACCAGTGTTCCTATTAAGTCAGCAGGAAGTAGATCCGGTGTGAATTGGATTCTTCTGAATGTTGTTTTAATTATTTTTGAGAGAGTGCTGATAGTTAGAGTTTTTGCCAGACCAGGGACTCCCTCTATGAGAATATGCCCACGGCATAAGAGCCCTATTATCAATCTTTCAATAATTACGTCTTGTCCAACAATTACTTTTTTAATCTCGTCTTTTATTTTTTGTATGAATGTACTTTCATCTCGAATTCTTTCGTTTAGATCTGTTAGATCAAAAACCATGAGTTACCTCTTGCTTCGATTTTCCTTTGTAAAAGTTTGTAGTTCCGGTATTTCATCGAGTGGTTTACCGAGATATTTTAGTTCCCACTTCGCTGATTGAGCTAAAATGTGGTGAGGATATTTATTAAGAAAAGCATTATAACTCTCCCTGGCTTTTTCATAGTCTTTGATTTCGTTGGCGTAGATATAACCAATCATAAACATAGCATTTGGAGCTTTTGGAGATTTCGGATATTTCTGACAGATTCTATTATAAATAGCAAGGGCACTATCCATTTCCCTAAGGTTATTTTTATAAATTCCAGCCATTACAAAGAGTGCTTCAACAGTAAGTGAGTCTTCCGGATAGTATCTAACCATTTTCCGATAAAGATTGATGCTCTCTTCGTACTTCTTTTTCTCTAATAAGGATGTTGCCTGATCCCAATATCCCTTTGGATCCATTTTTGGTTCCTTTGAGCAATGAAATATTGAGAGTAGAGCAATCAATACTAAAATTGATAATATCAGATTTAAGCTTTTCATAAGTCACCTCGTGTAACTATTTTGTAATAATTCATAACCCCTCATAGGTATGGTAATTTATTCAATGGAAAGAAATGCTCAAAGACAAAAAATCAGGTATTATATTACGATTTAGTTGATGATGTTCCAGAAAAATTTATCTTTTAAAGACAATATTACCATTTTGAATATCAACTTTGATAGTATTTCCAGATTTAAATTTACCTTCTAGTATCTCGAGAGCCAGGGGATCAAGTATTCTCTTTTGTATCACTCTGCGTACAGGTCGAGCACCAAAGGCAGGGTCCCAGCTGGCTTTTGCGAGTATTTCCCTTGCCTTTTGAGTTAACTGAACTTTAATGCCTTGACTCTCAAGTTGACTGGTTAGCCTGCTAAATTGTAGCTCAACAATTTTTTCCACATCTTTTGGCAGTAATGGTCTGAAAACAATGATCTCATCTATTCTATTTAAAAATTCTGGTTTCAGGTGACTCTTTAATTCTCTCATTACTGTTTCTTTTATATTTTCGTAAATGACTTCAAAATTATCCTCGTTTAGTGTTTCTGCTTGGCTCATTATATACTGACTTCCAAGATTTGATGTCATTATGATTATTGTGTTTTTGAAATTGGCAACTCGACCTTTATTATCGGTCAATCTACCTTCGTCAATAACTTGAAGCAGTATATTGAATACATCGGGGTGAGCTTTTTCAATCTCATCTAATAGTATTACAGAATAAGGTTTTCTCCTTACTGCTTCAGTTAGTTGTCCGCCCTCTTCATATCCTACGTATCCCGGTGGGGCTCCAATTAATCTAGAAACAGAATGTTTTTCCATATATTCAGACATATCTATTCTAATAAGGGCATTTTCATCGTTGAATAGAAATTCAGCGAGTGCTTTTGCTAATTCTGTTTTACCTATACCTGTGGAACCTGTAAATATGAACGTTGCGAGCGGTCTATTCTTATCTTGTAATCCAGCTCTGGCTCTTCTTATAGCATTGGACACTGCTTTTACGGCTTCATCCTGACCTACTACTCTCTGTTTGAGTCTTTCCTCCATATGTACGAGCTTTTCCTTTTCTGTCTCTACCAGTTTAGAAACAGGTATACCTGTCCATTTAGATACAATTTCTGCCACATCTTCTGCGGTAACTTCTTCTTTAAGTAGAGGTTTCTGACTTTGAATCTTCTCTAATTTTTTCTTTTCTTCTTCTAGTGCTTTTTCTAATTCTATAATTTCAGCATACTTAATTTGTGCAGCTCTTTCCCAATTGCCCTCTCTTTCAGCTTGTTCTGCTTCATATCTTTTATCTTCAATTTTCTTTTTAAGTTCATTTATATTATTCAAAAGTCCCTTTTCTTCTTGCCATCTACTTTCGAGAACCTTTTCCTTTTCCCTTAGTTCAGCAAGTTCACGTTGAATCTTTTCTATCTGTTTTTGAGATTCAGGATTGTCCTTTTCTTTGGATAATGCAAGGTTTTCGATTTCTAATTGAGCAATTTTTCTTTTTATCTCATCCAGTTCGGCAGGCATGGAATCAATCTGCAACCTCAGTCTACTGGCTGCTTCATCAATTAGATCTATAGCTTTGTCAGGTAAAAATCTATCGGTTATGTAACGATGAGATAACTCTACAGCAGCTACAATTGCACCATCTGTTATTCTAATACCGTGGTGTATTTCATATCTTTCTTTGATTCCTCTTAATATAGAGATTGAATCTTCTACGCTTGGCTCATCTATATATACAGGCTGGAATCTCCTCTCGAGAGCTTTATCCTTTTCTATATACTTTCTATATTCTTCGACAGTTGTAGCTCCTATACATCTCAATTCCCCTCTGGCAAGAGGAGGTTTTAAAATATTTGATGCATCTACAGCACCTTCTGCAGCTCCAGCACCGACGACTGTATGTATTTCGTCGATAAATAGAATAATATTTCCATCGGATTCAACTATTTCTTTTATTACAGCTTTTAATCTGTCCTCAAATTCACCGCGGTATTTAGCTCCCGCAATTAGAGCGCCCATATCCAATGCCATGACCCTTTTATCTTTCATAGGTTCGGGAACATCACCTGATACTATGCGGAGTGCTAAGCCCTCCACAATTGCTGTTTTCCCAACTCCTGGATCACCAATTAGTACTGGATTGTTTTTGGTTCTTCTAGATAGAACCTGTAGGACCCTTCTTATTTCATCTTCTCTCCCGATTACAGGATCGAGTTTACCCCTTTTTGCAAGATCGTTCAGGTCACGACAGAATTTTTTTAATGCCTGATATTTGTCTTCTGGTGATTGATCTGTGACCCTCTGTGTACCTCTGAATTCTTTAATAGCTTTTTTGATTGAATCAGCAGTGATTCCATTATTTTTTAGAAATGCCCTTAGTCCTGCTTTTGCTACACTCTCTATACCGATTAATAAATGTTCAGCGCTTATATACTCATCTCCAAATTTTCTTGCTTCTTCTTCTGCTATCTGGAAAAGTCTATTTGTGTCACTACTTAAGAATGGCTGTTCGGGTGTTCCTATTACTTTTGGTAGTTTCTGGATTAGATTTTCTGTTTCAGATTTTATTGGGTCAATGTTTCCAACAAGTTTCTTCAGCACAGATAATCCAGCATTATCTGGGGTCGTTAACAATGAGAGAAAGACATGCTCTGGTTCGATCGCCTGATTATTATTTTTTAAGGCTATATCTATTGTATTCTTTATTATTTCCTGTGCTTTTATTGTATAACGATCTAGATTTATCATTTGCTACCCTCCCTTTTTTGTTTTACCAATAGCAATTAAAACGCATATTGTAAAGCAAATTGTATCAGGCTATTGGTTTTTGTCTCTACTCGCGATTTCAAAATTTTCGCATAGTCAATTCTTAACGGTCCTAAAGGGGTAGCAAATGTTAAGCCAAATCCGGCATCTATACTTAGCTCTATCTTATTGACATCTTTTATGTCATATTGTAGATCTCCTATGTCAATAAATAATTCACCGCCCATAATCCAGACAATCGGGAAACGTAATTCTGTATTAAAAATTACTTTAAGATTTCCTCCAACAGGTCTTTTATTGACTATTAAATATTCTCTATCTAACCATGCTCGTAGGCTTGTCGAACCACCAAGATAAAATATTTCATATTCCGGGGTTGCCTTTTTACCAAGATTATCCATGATTCCAATTTTTACCCTATTTGCCCAGATTATATTTTTATATATATCTGTATAGTGGTTAAAAGTTGTTTCGAGTTTGTAATATTTAGTGGTGCTAAAAGGAAATATTCCCGCTAGTTTTGCTGTAGTATTAAAAAATGTTCCATTAGAAGGGTAAAGGAAGTTATCTCTATTGTCTTCATAAATAATTATATTTATGGAGTTTTCTACATCTCTTTGTCGTGATATCAAACTACCATAGGAATAACTATATATAACCCTCCTAATCTCAAAAGCTGTTTTTATAAACTTTCTCTTGCTTTTTCGATAAGTTAGTGAATATTCTTGACCATAATTTGTGATTTCTTGATTCTGATAAATTTGGTTGTTAAAAAAAGTTTTAACAGATGTTAAAGACCTAAATTTGAATAACCAGGGTTCTGTATAAGTTATTTCAAAATCTGTTTTTGGTCTTATATGAACGCTGGAAAGATTTAATGAACCGATTAATTTGACGTTTAGTTTAGTGCCACGATTTGTAAGATACCTATGGAGCCATTCAGATGTTATATCAAATGATGTGTATGGTTCACTACCGGCTGAGATACCACGGTCTTGACCAAAACCAATACTAAGACCCAGATATCTTTTTTCCAATTCTCTTAATATAATGTTTAGATGTGCAATTTTGTTAACAGTATCTATGGAGCTTATTGTTATATTTACACTTGAGAAGAGGCCTGTTTCATAAATATATCTACGGGATTTTTCTATTTTCTCTTTAGAATAAATATCACCGCTTTTTATTATCATTTCTCTCAAAACTATATTGGGTTTAACAGTTTTAAGTCCCTGAATATCTATATTTCCAATTTTATACACACTGCCTTCATTGATCGACAGTTTAAATAGAATCTGATTATCTTCTTCGATCTGAATTTTATCCTTCATTTTTACGTTTAAATATCCTTTATCAAGGTAAAGTGATAAGATTTTGTTTAGACCTGTTCTAATAGCATGTTGGTTAAAAGGCTCTCCATTTTTCACGTCAAAATATTTCCTTAACTGCCTTTCTGAAAATTGTCTGGTACCAGTAATTTTTAAACTTTTCAAGTAGTATCTTTTACCCTCGACTATAAAGAAATATACATTCACAAGATTATCTTCTATAGAAATAGAGTCATTTATTATGCATTCAAGAAATCCATTGTTTTTATAGAAATTTGTAAGATTTATTTTATCCAGCTCAAGAATTCTTCTGTTGAAGATAGATTTAGAAATCAATCCCTTTTCTTTCATAATCAGGTTTTTCTTAAGAATCTTGTCTTCAAAATTTTTATTACCATAAAAATAAATATAATTGACATAATAATTTCTTTTTGAAGTTATTGTCGCTTGTGGAAAAACAAGACTGATAAATAAAAATATAGATATTAGTTTTGTTAGAATTTTTCTCATATTGATTAGTACCTGTACTTATATTTATACCGAATGTGAATCAATCCTTGTGAGTCTACATTACCAACTATAGAAAAGTTAGGATTTATAAAATACTCAATTTCAAATGTTTGAAATGGTTCTGTTAAGGAAAGACTTCGTTCATAGGTAAGAAATAAATTGGATCTTAATCTTCGACTGAGCATTATAGTCCATTGTTCAGGAGGAGTGGATGCTGTAAAGGAGCCTCCTGTTCTTACCTCGATATCGTCAACCAGTCCTAATTGCGTTATTTGATTCTTTAATAGTCTTTCAAAATAAATTCCGAAAATGTTTACAGCCTCTCCAGTTAATTGTTGTCCTGTGAGTCCCGATTCAAGAGTTTGAACTTTTGCTAGATATTTAATGATATCGGCTTCGGAATATTTATCAGATATAAAGTGAAGTGTTGGATTATTCAATTCTCCACTTATCTGTACAGTTACATATTCGCTTGTGTATTTCCCATCGCCAGTGACAGTATCTGGAACAGCGATATTTACACCTGCTATTATATCAACCTGAGGGCTTGACAGTGAAGGATCAAAATATATATCTCCCTTTTCGATTACAAACTTATAGCCGAGATAATAGAAGTTACCTTTCCTTGTATGAAGTTCCCCTGAAATTTGGAGCGGCTCATTAATCTCTTTTGTAAGAAATAGTTCACCTTCCATCTGGCAGTCAAGCATACTGCTTTTGATATAGAGATTTGCGGGGAAGTTGATATGTATATTTATTGCAAGATTTTTCAAACTTTCGCTTCCTTCTGTCTCACTGGTTTTTAATAGCTCGCTTCTAATTATTAGTTCTTTGTTATTTACTTCACCTTCAATTTTTATAGTTTTATTGCCAGTGACTTTTAAGTTTCCGTCCATAATACCCTCATATTCTCCGAGGAAGGTTCTGAAATAGAGGTCTTTGCCATTTAGATTTAAGTTTAAAACTGGTTTGAAAGGATTTGAGATATCAATATCACCCGATATGGTAATATTTGGATATGAGGATTTTTTTGATGAAGGTTTAAAAATCTTTGATAAATATTTACCAATTCTATTAAATACACCCTTATATTGAGGCTTTTCTCTTTTTGTAAAACCGGATAATGAAATTATTTTTATTTTATTATTCTCTATAATTCCACTACCAACAAGGCTCGTTATAGGATTTTCGATGAAACTTAGGTATAGAACGTCAGTTTTCGCATTAATATTTCCACGATAAACAATAGAGTCTGGTGTGTTTGAAAGATTTAAAGCAATGGCATAATCTCCGATTATGTTTTGAAATATCTGACCATATTTTGTTAAAAATTCAAGAGTATTACTTTTGGCAGAAATATTCACATTTATTGTTGAATCTTTTAGCATTTTAATTTCTAAAGGATTGATGCTGACAGAATAGGGGATAAATCCATAAGCTTTATAATTTGAGCTATCCTCAGCAATAATTGCATCTGTTAATATTAGATTTTTCTCAGCATATCTCCCTTTTATATACATTGTATCCGCATCTAATTTATCGAAGACCGGATCTTTTATCCCAAGATTAATGTCAAGTTGGGGATTGTTAAGTATCCCTGTTACGTTTATAAAACCATTAATTTTACCCCTTTTGTTTATACCTTTGAAAAATACTGGATCAAGGTAAGTTATGTCGAAACTATCGGATTTAATAGATATTGAGATACTGTCATTTCGGGCAAGAATTCGGTCTATAATTGTTGTTGGTTGCCTCTTTCTGATATAACCTGATATTGATAAAATACCATTATATTTATCTATAAGGTTTAATCTATTTATTAAAATTTTATTAACATTGTAGGATATTTCACCATATGCTGAATTATAACTATATCCATTGTATTTAAAATTGTCTATATAGAATAATGCTTTTGCATTTTTGTCCTTATTAAAATTTACTATTACTTTCGATTTTAGAGTTCCGTCAATGTCATTTTTAACTCCTAAAATGTCGGTAAGTTTTCCAATGTTAATGTTAGATATACGTGAATTTATGAAAAAATGCTTTCTTTTATATATTTCGGCATTTATTTCAAAATAGCCCGAGTCTATTGAGACTCTTGAGCTTTTGACTTTTATTGTATCATTATACAATCCGATATAAATTGGTGTTGAATTTTTAATAATTGCATCATGGTAGTTAGCATGTAAGTTATCAACTATAAATTGTTTAAACGCTATGATTTTCCCTGATAGTGAAACAGATTTAGTTCTATCATATGATTGAAGATTATCTATAAATATTGTATCATTTTTAATATGTGTAAAGATATTTGATGTTGGTATTTTTCTTCCCAATGGTTTTATTATTGCTTTGCTGAATTCTATGTCAATATTACCAAATCTTTTATTGGATGAATATACATAGCCAAATCTTGCCATAAAATCACTAAGGGTAAAGTGGTTTGAATCAAGAGAATCTATTTTGATCCATCCCTTTATATCAGGTTTATTTACATCACCTGATACATTAAAATAGCAATTTCCCTTGCCTGTGAGTTTTGATGATTTAATCAAGTACGAGAAATTCGATAGTTTTTTCACCTGGGCATATGCTTCGGCATTGATATAATTAGAAGATAGATCATATTTACCTCTTATGTATATTTTATTTCCATAAACATTTAAAAAAAGTGTATCAGTAATCGATACTATATTGTTTTTAAATAGAAATTTCCCCTTTATATCAGTTACTTTTTGGTTTTTTACTTTTATAAAATCAAAGTCTGTTTTTATTTTAAATTCAATGGGAATATATTCCTTTACTTTTTTGCTGGTAATAAAGATACTACCTGTCGAGGATAGAGGGGTATTAAAGTTGTACAGTTGATTAATCGAGGCATCAGTAAATTGTATTTTTGCATATATTGTATCATCTCTTACTATGAAGAATTTACCCGAATATGAGCTGTTTTCTAGTCTTGCAGATAGATTATTTATTATTATTGTATCATTGTTAACTATGCAATCCAGTACTCCATTGTTTAATGATTTGTTTAGCATTTTTCCGCTAAATATCCCGTAGAAATTTATCCTTGACTTTTCTATTGATGTTTTTCCTTTTATATTTAAGAAATCATCTTGATTTGGAAATTTGTATGATGTCTTGAACCTTTCAGAAAGAATAATATTTTGAACGTTTAAGTCTAGTTCTCCTTTTAAATTTAAAAAATCTATTATACCACTAAGCTTTATTATAGAACTCTTATTTTTTAGATTAAATTTTTCAACGTTTATAATATTTTTTGAATAGACAAATTGTGCATTGGTAAGGTTAAATGATTCCCGATAGGTAGGAATGTGTAGATATGAATCATTTAATTTAACGGTAACTTTATCATTCTGTATATTAATTTTTGATCTAACGAATGCCGAATCAATAACAATATTGTCATTATTATAGATATTGAGATTATTTAATTCTACCTTTTTAATCGTTGTTACGGTGTTTTTTTCACCCTTTTTAGTTTTTTTTGTAGGAGTTTTATCTGTTTTAAATTTAAATGGTAAATATATGTTTGTGTTTTTTAATTTGATTTTTGATATCGTAGGTGTTTTTGTAAGGAAAGATAAGAGGCTGAACCTTATTAAAAATGTATCAGTCTGGCAGATTAACTTGTTATTTGAAGCGTTAAAAATATCTACACCATAGAAATCGAAACCTGAGATAAGGCTACCCTTTATACTTTTTGCCTTCAAGTTTATATTTAATGAAGTCAGCTGTTTATTGAAGTAGTCAAGGAAATATGAATCCCAGTATTGAATATGATGCAAGAGGTATACACCCGATATGACAAGAAATATTGCTAATAATGTGATTATTACTAATATTTTAATAAGTGTATTCATATCTATTCTAAATATGCCCCTTTTGGGAAAATTGTATAATTAATTCTAATTTCCCGAATGCTAAGCCTTTCATCAAATTACAACCATAAAATTAATAAATTTTTGACAAAATATGACATTTATGTTTGGATTCTGGTTAAGTGATTCCTATAAAGTTTTCTCTGTTTTTTAGGTTTTTATTGGTAATGTTTTCGATAATAAAAGTAATTGATGGCTGAGCAAATTTAATTTTATTTGAATAGGTAAATATTTGAAAATAACCACCTATCTTATATGGAAGAGGAAAGGTAATGTATATTATACAAGGGGTTAGTATTGGAGACAGGGTAGTAATTCTAAATGATTCAAGACTATGGGGGATATATTTACATGAATAATTCAATTGGGATATTGATTAGAAAAACAAAAAGAAGACTCAAGAAATGGAGATGTTTCAAGGCAAAATACCTGTTTTTATTACTTATTCTTTGTATTTAAAGCGCAAAACAAGAAATATTTATCAAGGAAATTGAAAAGCTGGGAGTGCCATTTTAGCGCCCGTTTGAGTTATTTGAATTACACAGAGGGCGAGCCATTGGAAACGCAATTATATTATCTCTATAGGTTTCAAGAAAAGGCTTTTCTTAAATCAAAGACAATCAACTTGAATCTAACCCATTTCCTTTATTTTTGATACTATTATATGTATATTTTTTCTTAGCAGTATGAGTTCTATGATGAAGTGGTTTAAATTAATTTTTATATATTGGTTGATAATAGTAAAAATAATTGCCAATAGTTTTCCGATTTATCGGTTTGAGCATATTTCAACTCGACAAGGACTTTCACATAATACAGTTATTGAGATTATTCAGGACGAGCAGGGCTTTATGTGGTTTGGTACATTGAATGGATTAAATAGGTATGACGGGTATGAATTTAAAGTATACTTACCCATTCCACGTGATAGTACTACTCTAAGCAATAATATAATCAATGCTCTTTTTGAAGATCATAATGGAGTGTTATGGGTCGGAACATTAAATGGTCTAAATAGATACGACCGCGAGCGGGATCAATTCATAAGAATATATCATGATTCACAAAACCCTAATTCGCTTGTTGATAATAGAATAAGGTGTATTACTGAAGATCATCAAGGGATAATATGGATTGGTACTGAAGGTGGTTTAAGTGCTTACAATCCTGATAAAGGAATATTTCATAACTATCTAATCGAATCGGATGAATTTGATGGATTCGAGGGTAACATAATCCATGATATATACGAAGATAGTCGAAAACAGTTGTGGATTGCAACAGAAAAGGGTATTTTTAGATTCAACCGTGCTACTAAGTCATTTATCAGTTATAAACATGAACTATCTAACTCAGATTCATCAATAAGCGCTGTTATTACAATATGTGAGGATCAATGGGCTAATTTATGGATTGGGACATGGGGCGATGGATTACAGCGATTTGATATTTATAATCAGTGTTTTAAGAGAGTTACTCTTTTTGACGATAGAGGAATTGAATACTTTCCAGATATAATTACAAAGTTGATGATTGATAAATCTGGTAGATTATGGATTTGTACTTACAACGATGGTTTGTTTATTCTTCCTCAAATATCAGGTAACTTAATACTGAATCATTTTTATAATGTTCAGCATTATTATTATGATCCCTTAAAGGATGAAGGGATTCATTCCAATTCTATATGGACGGTTTATGAAGACAGGGGCAGGGTTGTATGGTTAGGTAACGAAAATGGTGGTATTGATAAATGCGATACAAAACAAGGATATATACAGCACTTTCGCTCTGTCATCCCGGAAAAAGGCGGTCTTTCTGATAATCATGTTACATCATTTTATGAGGGTAAAAATGGAATTATATGGATAGGGACCCGATTTGGTGGTCTAAACAGATTTGACCCGATTCAAAATAAATTTCAAGTTTATAAACATGTTCGTGGTCAGAATATCAATCTGGATGCGATAGTGTGTCTGGAAGGTGATGGCGAATGTTTATGGATAGGGACGGATGGTAACGGACTGGTTCGATATGATTTTAAGAACGGTTCCTTTACCAATTTTAAACACGATGTCAGCGATAGATCTTCAATAGGTGAAAATGCAATATATTCGCTTTACCTTGATTATAATAACACATTGTGGATTGGGACATGGGGTGGTGGATTATCGAAGCTTAATCCTGATGGACGTACATTCACAAACTACTCGGTAGACAAGGTAAATGTAAGAACAAATGTAGTTACAGATATTGTTGAGGATAAATCTGGGAAACTATGGTTAGGCACTTATGGGAAAGGGTTAGTTTGTTTTGATCCTGAAACTGAACAAATGATTTATTTCATGAATAATGAAAATGATACGAATAGTATAGCACATAACAATATAAGCGCACTCTATTTTACCCATGATAGTAAATTGTGGATTGGGACAATGGGAGGAGGACTGTGTTATCTTAAATCGTTTAACCCTGATTCGGGTAGTGCTCGTTTTGGCAGAATCACGAGGAAAAATGGCTTGCCTGACAATATGATAGAAAGTATAATTGAAGATGATAATGGAATTTTATGGCTTGGTACAAACCATGGAATTGTTCGACTGAATCCTCTTACTAAAGAAATTCGAACTTTTGACAGTGGAGATGGTTTCGGTCAGGATATTTTTTATCGTTGTGCAGTTTTGAAGTCCAGGCAGGGATTGCTTTATTTTGGTGGAATAAATGGATTTAATGTATTTCATCCTGCCAATATAACTGAGAATCCATATGTTCCTCCCATCGCTATAACAAAGTTTAAGCTATTTGGTAAGAAGGTCATTCCTGGAAATTCTCCCAAGTGCAAGCTAAAACGGTCAATCATAACCGCGGATAATATAGTACTTTCATATAAGGATAATTTCTTCTCTTTTGAGTTTTCAGCTCTTGATTATAGCTGTCCGAGGAAAAATAAGTATGCTTACATGCTTGAAGGTTTTGACCAGCAATGGCATAAAACAGACGCAAGTCACAGAATTGCTTCTTATACTAATATACCTCCAGGTAAATATACCTTTTTAGTAAAGGGTTCTAATAATTCCGGGGTATGGAATGAGGTTGGTTCCTCGATAAAAATTATCATAACTCCTCCTTTCTGGAAGACAAATTGGATGTTAGCCATATATATCGTTATGATTCTACTGGCGTTGTTTTTAATTCGAATGGCGGTACAAATTCGAGAGCGTAATCGTGCCAGGAACCAAATGAAGTTAATGGAAGCAGAGAAAATGCATGCGATAGATCAGGTAAAACTGAGATTTTTTACTCATATTTCTCACGAGTTCAGAACTCCTTTAACACTTATCATTGATCCTATTGAACATTTGTTGCGTGTTGAGAACAGAATTACCGGTAAAAAGCGCCGTTTGTATTACAATTTGATCTTACAAAATGCTCGAAGACTGTTAAGGCTGGTAGATCAGATAATGGATGCCCGAAAGTTGGATACAGGTAGCATGACTTTAGAATTAAAGAGAAGAGAATTTATTTCTTTTGTAAAAGCTATTTTTTCTGTTTTCCGTATTCAGGCTGAGCAGCGACGAATCACGTATTCTTTAAAAACAGAAGTGTATAGCCTTTATTTTTGGTTTGACCCTGATAAAATAGAGAAAGCTATCTATAATGTTATTAATAATGCTTTTAAATTTACCCCATCTGGGGGCAGAATAAATGTTTTACTTTCATATACTCCTCATAATGAATTTGAATGTGAAAATGGCGATATGAGAATAGTTGGTGATATGAAAGTAGAAGTAAAAGATACGGGAATTGGTATATCACCAGAACATATTAAAAATATATTTGATCCATTTTATCAAGTGCAGAGCAAGCCAGAATGGAAATTTCAAGGAAGTGGTATTGGGTTATCTTTATGCAAGGAATTCATTGAAATGCATGGTGGTAGAGTGTTTGTTGAAAGTACGCCCGGTCAAGGTAGCACATTCGCTTTATTAATTCCTGTTAGAATGAAAGTAGAGGAGATAAAAAATTTGAATATCATTCACATTCATTCCACCAAAGAGAATGAATTGGTAGATAAGGTGTGCTCAGATACATTAAAAGGTGGATATGACTATAATTCTGGACAAAATAACAATAAACCTTTGATCCTAGTTATAGAAGATGATGAGGATTTACGCAGGTACCTTGTTATGGAGCTTGAGAATCAATATTCTATAATTCAAGCCACAGAGGGTTTGAGCGGTTATGAAATAGCAGTGGATAAAATTCCTGATTTGATCGTTTGCGATATTATAATGCCAGTGATGGACGGTCTGGAATTTTGTAATAAATGTAAGAGAGATCAGCGTACTAGTCATATACCAATAATTTTGTTAACAGCAGACCCTTCGCATGAAAGACTGAGAGAGGGATTATTATCAGGAGCAGATGATTACATAGTTAAACCATTTAACTCAGAACTTTTAAAAATACGTATTGAAAATTTATTAGCCACGCGAAAAAAGATTCAGGAAAAATATTTAAAAATGATTTATCTTAATCCTAAGGAGATAGATGTTAAATCACCAGATTTGGAGTTTATTAAGAAAATAATAGAAATTATTGAACATAATATTTCAGATCCGGGATTTTCAGTAGATGATTTGAGTTATAATGTTTGTTTAAGTCGTGCTCAATTATACCGTAAGGTAAGAGCATTGATAGATCAAACACCCAGTGATTTTATAAAGAATTATCGATTGCAAAGAGCGATGCAGCTTCTTAAAAAGGGTTATTCTTCATCTGAGGTGTGTTATAAAGTAGGTTTTAGGGACCCATCATATTTTTCTAAGTGTTTCAAAAAACAGTTTGGTAAGACACCTCAAGAAATAAAAAAAGAATTCCCAAGTGCATAGCTAAATAAATTTAATCCTCGAGTAAAAATAATTACTTAAAAAATGCAACCTATTTACCAGACAATGAGATGATTTTCTATTTGTGGTATTTTACTTTCTTTTTGTGAAAGAGAAAAAGGGTAAATCAAGCTATAAGTCCAATGATAAAAAAAGTCGGAACTATTTAAAATGGATTCTAATTGAGGTTTTAAGCGTTATCTTTATCGTTTTACTTTTTATAATACTTTATAGGTATATTTAATGAATAGAGAATTTCTAAGCAAACTGTTTAAATATTTTTCCACCATGTTTTTCATAAGTTTGGGAAATAATTGGTGATTAAAAATGGAGGGAAATTATGAGAATGAAAAGCTTTACTATGTTATTAACCTTAGTGATTTTAATTACTTCATTGGTGTTGGCACAGAGTGTCGTTAAGGAATCTTTCAGTTACCCTGCTAATACTCTGAATGGATTAGGTTCTTCAAGTGATGGATTTGGTGGATCATGGTTTACTGATTTGACGGATAATGGAGTAGAGGGATTGGTATCGATAGCGGGGACACGCTTTGCATATGGTGATTTGAATTATGAAATACCTCATGATACTGCGCATTTGCAGGTAGTAAAGAGCAATGCCTGGACTGATCACAATCGTTATATGCGACCTTTGGCGGAGGTATGGCCAAATGAGGCGGGTAAGAAGTACTGGGTTAGTTATTTATTGGATGTAAAGGAGCCGTTGCCTGTTGGTAATACCTATTTCATGGTGAAGTTGTATAAGGGTACTACTGAGTTATTGGCAATTGGTAAGTCGGGAGGTCAGAGTACGCCTGTATTTTCCTGTGGTAGTGGATGGACAGGAGATCCTCCTGATGTATCCACGACAGAGATTACAGCGGGACCTGTGTGGATAGTTACGATGATCAAAATGTCAGGAGGAGAGGGACCAGATAGGACCTATATGTGGATTGATCCGGATCCGAGTGGAGGAGAGCCAGATACAAACGATGCAATTGTAAAGAGAAATTCCTCGATGCCTGATGGATTTGATCATATCGCTCTTGAGTTTGGTGGTGATGGAGAAAATGTCAGATTGGTATTTGATGAAATTACAATTGCTACATCTTTTGAAGATTTAACTGCCGAATCACCAACAGGGCCTGTAGTTCGTGAATCTTTCAATTATCCTGCTAATACTCTGAATGGATTAGGTTCTTCAAGTGACGGATTTGGTGGGTCATGGTTTACTGATGTTACGGATAATGGGGTAGAGGGATTGGTATCGATAGCGGGGACACGCTTTGCATATGGTGATTTGAATTATGAAATACCTCATGATACTGCGCATTTGCAGGTAGTAAAGAGCAATGCCTGGACTGATCACAATCGTTATATGCGACCTTTGGCGGAGGTATGGCCAAATGAGGCGGGTAAGAAGTACTGGGTTAGTTATTTATTGGATGTAAAGGAGCCGTTGCCTGTTGGTAATACCTATTTCATGGTGAAGTTGTATAAGGGTACTACTGAGTTATTGGCAATTGGTAAGTCGGGAGGTCAGAGTACGCCTGTATTTTCCTGTGGTAGTGGATGGACAGGAGATCCTCCTGATGTATCCACGACAGAGATTACAGCGGGACCTGTGTGGATAGTTACGATGATCAAAATGTCAGGAGGAGAGGGACCAGATAGGACCTATATGTGGATTGATCCGGATCCGAGTGGAGGAGAGCCAGATACAAACGATGCAATTGTAAAGAGAAATTCCTCGATGCCTGATGGATTTGATCATATCGCTCTTGAGTTTGGTGGTGATGGAGAAAATGTCAGATTGGTATTTGATGAAATTACAATTGCTTCTTCATTTGAAGATCTGACTGTACCAACCTTTATTCGTGATAAAAGGACAACACCTTACAAGTTTGTTTTAAATCAAAATTATCCAAATCCATTTAACCCGATTACATTTATTTCCTATACACTCGAGCAACAAGGTAATGTTCGTCTGGCTGTGTATGATCTTTTAGGTAAGGAGGTGGCTATACTGATAAATGAAAAACAGAAAGCTGGTGAATACAGAGTACCATTTATGGGATTAGGACTCCCCTCTGGTGTATATTTCTATCGTCTACAGGTTGGTAATAATGCAGATACGAAGAAAATGATACTACTCAAATAATTAATAATCGTTGGACAATTAGAGTAAAGTGATACCCGCTATGCAAAATAGCGGGTGTTTTTTTGTCAATAAATGAAAGTTTGCCTATAGTTTAGGAAATTCTATCAATATGAATTAATGTTCAGTTTGTTCTTAGAACTTAGATTAGAAAAGACAGATTATTGAGTATCAGATTGTAATTAAATATCTGACTTAGATAACGCATATACAAAAATGTTGTTAAGTAATATACTAAAATATATTGTATTGTTAATCTTTGAAAATTAATATGTTTTTGTTTTGAGATGTAGAAAAATTAATCAATTTCGGTTTACTTTATAAATAGAGTAAGATATGGGTTTTACTTTTACTTCGTAATGATTCCCATTCACTTTAACGTTCGATTCTTTCCCGAAAATCAATTTTAAATTTTTGGCTTTAATATTTAGTTTAAAGTTTGCATTAACCTCTCTATTGGATGGATTGAATATTACCAGTATTATATCCTCTTTTACCGCACGTGCAAAAATGAATGGATAATCATTTTCTTTTGCGTATATGGGAACAAATTCAGCATAAGCAGCCAATGCTGGCTCGCTGTGTTTCAATTTAATAAGTTGTCGTACCTTATTAAGTAATGAATTTGGATCCTGTTCCTGCTCCGCAACAGTTGGTGCATCGGGATCAGGATCAACAGGTAGATATATGTTTTCTGCAGGGGCTGTTGAAAACCCAAAATTTTTATCTTTTTTCCATTGCATTGGGGTACGGGCTCCTGCGCGTGGAGGATATGCTCCTTCTTTAATGGGCACATCATATAATTGTCTCATTCCAATTTCATTTCCGTAGTAAATAAATGGTATCCCGGGCATGGTAAATGCGAAAGCGAAAATCATTTCAAGTTCATCATAGCTTCTCTTAATATTAAGCCGTGACAGATCGTGATTACCAAGTGGTAGAATTATATATCCTTTACCTTTTGTTTTTTTGTATTGATCCATATATTTTTCTAAAAAATATGTTATATTGCCCTTGCCGGCACTATCAAAAAAGCTATATCCTTCAGAATGCCCATTCAGTATCCTCCAGCTTTCTTTTTGATATAAATCATTGAAACCTGGAAACCAGTGGAAAAAATCAGCATGAAAACAATTATCCAGTGCAACCTCAGGATATCCCCACTCAGCGACCATGAAAGCATCAGGATAATCATTGTCTATAATATTGCGAATTTTTCTCCAGAATTCTTTTGTTGCTTCATCTCGATTATTATACTCCGGGTCATTTTTTGTAACATTTGCATTTTTTACAAGAGCGCCAGCCATATCTGCACGAAATCCATCAGCGCCCATATCCATCCAGAATCGTAAAACTTTTATCAGTTCTTCATGCAGAGCGAGTATATCAGGATGATTAGGTGGTAGCATCCATGGCCCTTCTGGCTTTACGAATCCAAAGTTAAGTGCTGGTTGACACCAGTAAAAATTGTACATATATTGTCCATTCCTATTACCGTAGCCCTTTATAAAGGAATGACGAAATGCCATGGGAGGGTCTATCCATACATTGTCCGTCCATATATACCAGTTTGTATAGCGATTCTTTTTCTGTTTGGCAGACTCTTGAAACCAAGGATGTAAGATACTGGTATAGCTTATTACATAATCGAAAATAATTTTCAATCCTCGTTTTTCAGCCTCCTCGAATAAAAGTTTGGCATCTTCGTTTGCTCCATAACGATTATCTACTTTATAGTAGTCTGTAATATCATAACCACCGTCAAAAAAAGATGATTCAAAAAATGGATTAATCCAAATTCCATCTACACCAAGGCTTTTAATGTAGTCAAGCTTCTTTATAATTCCTTTTAGATCACCTATTCCGTCTCCATCGGAGTCGTAAAATGACTGTGGATAGACCTGATAAATAACGGCTATATGTAGCCAATCAGGGCAATCAGGAACTGCATATTCGCCTGTAATTATACCTGAATTAATAAATGCATATTTAGTTGAAGTTGATTCAGCTTTGGAATTAATATGAAAAATACTTATTAGAATCAATGATACAGTAAAATAATACCTTATCATTATTCCTCCAGTATTACATATCATTTTCCTCGTTGTTGTAAAAAGGGATAATCTTTATTTTAACAAGATCATCTTTTTTGTTATCGTCTGGTTTCCTATATATAGTTTGTAAAAATAAATACCGTTATTGAAGGCTGATGCGTCTAAGGTTATTGAATGTTTACCTGTATTGTAATATTTATTGTTTATTAAAGAAGCGACTTCGACTCCTTTTATATTGAATATTTTCAGTGATACTTTTGAAGGCTGTTTTAATGTAAAAGGTATTATAGTATTTGAGTTAAAGGGGTTTGGATAATTTTGAAAAAGTTGGAATCCATTGTTAATTGTGGATGGATCACATTTTCCTATATCGTTTCCCTCACTTGCCTTAATCAATATATACTGAACTGAGCGAGGAGGTAGTTCAACTTTTATTTCATCAGAGGCAGGATATGCGAAAGCAGGAATCTCTTCTAAATTTTCGATAGGTCCCCAATATGATCCAGTAGGCCCGTATCCATTTACAAATACATGTTGGGAGTATTCACCTTCATCAGCTTTTCCTGTTAGTGAATAGACATAGTAAAGATTGCCAACTGAACGTGAATCTATCATTATCTTTGCTGTTAAATTAATTGTTGATTTATTGACTATTACAATTCCTATTTCACCATCTCTAAATGTTGATGCATATGCTAATACGTTTTTATTGTTGGAATTTGTTTTTAGAGCGTGATCACCGGTGAATTTTTTTAGATAATAAATATAAAAGAAATCAGGTCTGGGGTTCCATAACGGATATGATGGATTGTCGTGGTAGTAAAACATACCGTCAGTATCCCAGTTTGCAACCAGCCAACGGCATGACATTCCATAACCATATTTTATTAATTCACAGAATACTATTACTGCCTGTATACCATTAATTATTGAAATCTTAGCACTATCGTTACTGCCATCCATACTACGCATATTCCACTCGGTAAGAGCAATCGGTTTTGGCACTGCGCCTTTATCATTTATATCTTTGTATATAAAATTTATCATATCTTTGACTGTTTTAGATGCTGCATCAAGAAGCTTTTGAGCTGTGGAATTATCATTTCCAAAGTAATTATGAATTACATAAAAATCTGCAGCATCTCCTACTTCCCTGAAAAAACCTTCATTCCAGTCTCTTTCAGCAACATTCCAGCTATTTGTAGCATCATAGTGAATTATCTGTCCTCCAATGTAAATTTTATTTCCTAATTCTACAGCGGCAGCGCGCATCGAATCAGCAAAGATCCTGAAGTGTTTTCCGTATAGGGAACCATTTATTATTTCTGGTTGACCATCTTTATTTAAATTAGTATCTATTTGCCAGCCTGCTTCCCATGGTCCTGCATTTTCATTGCCAATTTCCCAGAATTTTGTTCTTCCATCATCATAGCGTACCCACTCTGCGGCGAGATGCGCAGCTTTTGCTACTGGATTCTCGCCTAGTCCATAGCGAGCATAACCATAGTTGACTGTAATTAGTCCTTCTATATCAAGATCCCATCTCATATTGTAATAGGTATCTACGTTTGTAGGTGACCATTCGCTTGTTCCATTTCCAGTCTGGGGATATAAATTAATCGGTTGTCCATTTTTTGTACCATCTGGAATAGTGTTTGGTATGTCATCAGGTATGCCATTCCAGAAGAAAATATCGGACCAGCTTCCTCCGGGATAGCGTAAGATTGTTACTTCGAGTTTTTCAAGATAATCCATAATAGTTGGATTATAAATTTTATTTCCAACCCAGGCAGCAATTGCGTTTCCAAATATATATTTTGAAATTTTTCCTAATGTATCCTTTGAAAAAACAGTTATCTCAACATTTGCTTCTTCGGTTGGTGGTGAAGCATCTATTGATATCGGGATAGTAGCTTTTTTAGGTTTGAAATCCTCTAGAAAACAATTGGGAAATGTATCGCTAAAGATTTGAGATGAGAAGATAGCTAAAAAAAGAGCGGTTTTTAATTTTCTAGTCATAATTTATAGTCCTATGATTTGACACAGTTTGTTTAGTAAATTGTAAAAATAGGAAAACACTTTTATTTTGACCCCTTATTCATTCCAATATCAATTCTGTACATAGTCCATTCTTCTTCTAGATCGTTGTCACCGCGAATAAGATAAATATAAGACTGTGTGCCCCAGGCAAAATATTTACAATAGGATGGAACTATGCCAAGGTAGAAAAAGTCCATAGTCTGCGTGTTGAAATCGTATACTAATAATGGATTTTCTGCACTCACGCCGATAAATAGCCTACCATCTTCGCTAAAATAGAAACTATTTATCTGATCTATATCTGTAAAGTATTGGTCTGTAAAGTTAGTCAAATTCAGTACCAGTTCTTTATCACCTACATTGCCCTTGCTATCTATAGAATGACGCCATATTGCAAATTCAGGATTATTCTCATCTGGCTCATTACAAATAACATTAACATATACATAGCCGTTGTAAACTCTTATTCCGATAATCTCATCCTTAATATAGTAATCAGTATAAATTGGATTTTTATCCGGTGTAACTACCACTAGCCCTGATCTGCGTCCACCAGTGACTAGGTAACCGTGGCTGGTAAAGTCTCCGTATTTAACAACTTTGCCGGATTTTAACTTTATCCATTGTGTCATTTCTTCTGTTTGTAAATTGAGGACATCTATTGCCCGATTATTCTCAAATAGATATAAGTTATTATCGAATCCAATAGTAATATCGTAAATAATACGATTCGCTGTACCAATAATCGTTTTATCTCCAGAGGATGTAATTTTATATATATTTATTTTCTTTTCAACTACGTAAATATTTTCATCGTCGTCTACTGTTACCGCATTTAGTTGTTTGTTTTCAAGAAAATTGCCATATGGTTCAATTACTTTATGTATTTTATATGGACTATATTTTGCCACCACCATGGCGCTATCACATACAACTTTTACAACGCAAGAATCTTTACTTATGGCTGGTCTGCGAACTACTATCGAATCATTAGATGCAGATACCACGTTGGCTTTAACATTGTCAAAATAAACGGATACTTTGCCAACGAAATTTGACCCAAATATTTTTATATAATTACAACCTGGAGTAGCTTCCTCTGGTGGGTATATTTTAACAATTGAGGGGATTGGTAATTCGGGATAATCTTTATACCATAATGGTTGTGTTACATCATATTCGCACTTGATAAACATTAATAGCATTAAATAAAAAGTTAATTTTATTAATATGTGTTTGATTTTCATGATCTTTCTCTCCCTCTCTGTATTCTATTAAAATGATATTCTTACAGTTATTCGCTTAACACTATTAAATACGCCATATGGGACGTATGCATAATCAATAGCATATCTAAAACGAGAAATTCCAACTCCAAAAGAAAAATCGCTTTCATCACTGTTTGTAATATACCCTCCTCTTAAATAGAGAGTATTAAATATTTCCCACTCTAAACCTACTTTAAGTTGTTCTGGGCGTGATCGATAATGACTGGCATCTATACTTATATAAACAGCCTGGTCTTGTGGTTTATTATTTAACCATTCCAGTATATCCATTGACACACCAAGATTGAAGACTAATGGTAACTGAAACAATTCCTGAACATATTTGATTTCTTTTGAAAAATTTCTAACAGACATTCCGAATACAATGCCCTTAAAACCTGTTCTATATTGTGTCCCGAAATCAAAGGATAGGGGTGTTAAAACATTTTCTACCACTACAGCAGTAGTATCCGGAATTTTTGAAATTTTGGGTATTACACTTTTACCTAGATCTTGTTTCACATAACGAATTTGACCACCGACGCTGAACCATTCTGTTAGCTTTTTTGCATAACCTACTCCAATAGCATTGGCAGATAGATGAAAAATACCCGTATCATCGTATCCAGAAGGAATATTTTTATTTACCCTTGTTCCATAGAATTCTCCATAATTCACATTCTGGTAACTGAAACCTATGACACCAAATCTTCCTTTTGCAGGGGAGATTGCCAAGGAAAAAGTATTATGTACTATATCTGCGATCCATTGATTGTGGCTTGCTGTTATATCAATGAAACTTGTTAATCTCGCCATTCCAGCTGGGTTGAAAAATAAGGAGCTTGAACCGGTTTCCAGACTCGTTACAGCATCAGCCATAGCTGCAGCACGAGCATCTGATACGACTGATAGAAATTCGAAACCTGCCTGTGCCAGTTTGACATTTTTTGCGTTTAACATACTAATGCAAATTAGTAGTGCGATTATTGTTTTTATAACATTAATTGAGTAATTAATTACTTTCATTATTCAATCCTCCTTATCTGATGACTACAAATTTGCGAAATACCGACTCGCCTTTTTTGAACATCAAATCTCCTGGCTCAAAAATTATATCACCCTTTTTTATTTCTAATTCTCCAGTTTTGGGATTGTAATAGTCACGACTTGCCACAATAGTTTCTGTAGCATATATATCTTCTGGGACTTCAACGTAGAGAATATAGATTCCACTCACAATGATCTGGCCTGAAGATGTCATAGAATCCCATAGTTCGTCACCTGTTCCATCATCGTGGTACTTTTCCCATATTAAATCACCTCTCTCTGTAAAAATTTTGAGTTTGCAAATAGGTGGTAATTCATAGAAAGCGATGCGGTCATATTGATAATTTTCACCAAACTGCCACATCCGTGCACGAATATCATAGGGATTAGGTACTACTCTAACATGTTCAATTAGATTTCCAGGAGGTCTCCCTAAATGTGCTGGGACAGTTGTTAGGGTCCAAAATAGGCTGCTATATAAAGGTTTGCCATTGTTTTCAAGACCATCGCTTTTTGTTTGGATATAATAGTAATAATCATTTCCACGAGCTGCACTTGTATCGTTGAATTCATGTACGTAATTAGATTTGTCACATTCAAAGATTTTAGTGTAGACAGTTTTGTAGTGCTTTACATTTCCTTCACTCCGATAAATGACGTATCCATCGAAATGAGGATGAGTAGTAGCATTGTCACTCCAGGTTAATCGAATTTTATTGCCTCCAGATTTAACGGTAAATTCATTTGGTGGAGGAGGTGGTTGAGGAATATTGTATTCTGATCTGTAATTTTCAACTGCTTTTCTTAAAACTTTCATTATAGAATCCACCCCGGTTTCACACCATGCTCTCTTGTAGGCATTGTGAGGTGCATAGCCCCATGGATTATTCGATGTAGCAGGACTTCCATCAGGCATGTCCAATTCGGGTTTATTTTCCATGTCTTTAAAATAAGCAAACCAATTTGCCCCTACTTCCCTGCACTTTTCCCAACTAATTCCGTTAACGCCTTCCGCGAAAATAATTTTTATACTATCACCAGGGCTCAGGGTATATGGTCCAAAGCCCCATCCCTGTGAACTACTCCCTGTTGTGTTCGTGTTTCTGTATACACTTCCTGACGTCCAGTCCTCTACATAGCCGTTATGCCCTACGTTTTTAAAAACTTCTTCATCCTGGCTTGGAAGCCTTCCTTCAGTCATTATGTTCCAGCGTTGTTGCATAAAAGTTTCATCAAACTGGCTAACAGAAGCTTCCATTGGTGCACCATCACTTCCAACATATGCGTCAGTTGCGGGCTGATTCGGGTCATCGACACTGGGATTGTCAGGATCGGGTGCAAAAAGAACTACAGCTCCCATATATTTTGCAGATCCTAACACCCCTGTTTCTAGATGATCTGGACAACCCCAGTCTTCCTCGGGAGTGAGCGGATGATCGTATGAATTTGTTGGTCCATAGTATGCATAGAATCCTCTCAATCCTTCTTCAGAACCAGTGAATGTGTGTATTAAAGTGCTGGTTCCCCATTCTGAAGCAAAACTACCCCAGGTTGAACCCCATCCTGATGAAGTTATCCCGGCAAAAGCCGGTCTCCAAACGAAATAAATCCAGAAATCGTTTAGTGTCTGAGAATATACATCACCTTCTGCACTGTATATGCCTGTATTTTTAAATGTGTACTCATAAATAAAGTAATCATCATGTTCAGGATTAGTGAAACTCATAATTTTTCGTCTTATTGTTACGCCCATCGAAGTGTTTACTTCGTTAATAATCATACGGTCGCATGGAAGATTGGAGTCATAACCATCCACCTGGTCGTAAAGATGGTTCGTATTTCCAATCTGGTCGTCTACGACTACTGTTGGAGCTTTAAATCGTCCTATAACTTTGATATATTGAGGAAAGATCATGGTTAATAGGTTATCTGATATACGTGGTCCGATCCCAACAACTTTAACAGATTTTTGTCTTCTTTCAATTGGATCATAAAAATTTCTAGCACCAATCCAGAGCCCCTTTTGCCTCATAGTATGTTGGTTTGTTCCATATTGAGTGGGCCATGTTAGAAAGTTTATGTTTGAGTAAAATAGCTCTGGTTCACACCCATAATCAATAAAACAACACTGAGTTTCTCCGTAGATTAACCATCGAATTTCCTGTGCGTAATTATGTGGGATGAGGAATAAAAATAACGTGTTCAGCATAAAATAGAGGAGAAATGATTTCATTTTTTTAATTTGTTTATTCATAGTCTCTACCTCATTTTTTTAACTAATATTAAAAAGAGATTCTGATGCCAAGGGTGACCCTTCTTGGATTTAGGAACCACCATGTAGATGGTCCGGGATTATAAATGTATGCTTTATTTTCCAATATCCAGTCGAGTTTACTTTTTTCGACTTCTTGCCAATGTCCATCTACTATTTCCCAGTATTTCCCGGTAGTACCCTCATAGTAAATAGGAACGGTATTATCAGGTGGTTGAGTTCCCTCAATTACAGCTCGATATTCGATTGGTTGCCAGGGTATTCCTGGTCTGCGATAATCACCGAACTTATCATTCCCTGGGATATTATCATACGCTTCACTCTTGGGTAAATGTAGGGATTGGCGATAAAGTTGGTTGCCTGTGTCGCGCAGTCGCATTTGGTTAAAAAGATTTGATATATCACAAAATAGATGAATCTTTATAGATTTTAAATTTAATGTTTTACTAACTCGTAAAGTACCATCAAAGTAATCAACATATTGAACATTATTTACAACTCCGGAAGCGCCTTTAGGATTATAAGTTGTCCAGCCACCTTCGCTCCAGTTTAATAGGAGTGTTACCATAAATTCACCGAGTGGATGGGAATTCATTAAATTGGGTCCAAAATCTTCAGGTGTGAATAAACTTAAATTTGCCCTTGCAAAGGGAGTTGGGATTGATCGTTGCTGGTAGAAATTTTCTGTTTCCTCATTATATAGTTTCTGGCGAGCTGGATCTTCATAAAACCTCTCAGGACCAAAATGTCCACTGGAAGCCACCTGATATGTGTAATTTATCCAGCCTCTGAACCAGCGACCGGTGTTCTTTCTTATTGTAAGTTCAAATCCTCTTATATCTCGATATCCATTGCTCGTAGTTACTATATAATTATCACCACTTATTGATTCATAGGTGGTTACATTCTGCTGATCAGATATGTCTTTATAGTAAGCAGCAAGCTGAATTAAAATTGAGTTGAATATTAGATGGTCGTAACCAAGTTCATATGCAATAGTTTTTGCTAAAGTAAGATTCGGATTACCAATAGCAGATAATGCGCTTGTAGAGCTACGTTGTATCCTGAATAAAGTCTCATATTGGGGTATCTGTTTGAAATGACCATAATTGAAAAATAATTTGGAGTTTACTGTAATGGGATGCGAAATACCTAGTCGAGGGCTTAGTTGCCACTGAGGTTTGGATTTAACCATTTCAAATTCGTAATCATCTTTATATTTAGCGTATTGAGATGAGATAAAGTAAGGATTATACGCATTTTTCTCTAAGTCCCACCAATCAGTTCTTGAGTGACTATAATCCAGTCTTAATCCGACATTCATAATAAAACCCTGTGTTTCTAGTTTATCCTGAATATATAAAGCAGCTCTAATGGGGAAATTATGCATCTGCACACGATTAGCGTAGGTTTGACCTTTACTCTGCATTTGAATAAAGCCATAGTCCATATTCAAGTCGTTATACACAAATTCGAATCCAAACTTCATCAGGTTATTAAAATTGATCTGACTTGTAAAATCTCCTTTGATAGTTGTTGCTTTAACTTTTGAAAAATCTCGAGCTAAAGATGCCTGTATTCCATCTTTTATTTCGGGAGTTACTCCGACAATTTCATAGGGCCAATAACCAAAGGGGTATTCGTCAACCCAATAGCCGGGTAATATTTCATGTTTCTTTGTTGTATCACGCAGTGACGTAGGATTAGTGTCATATTCTCTGTAAAAATGGTCTACAGAAATTTCATAATATGTTCTAGGGCTTAGTTGTTGGGTTAATTTCATGGAAAATGAACGGTGTCCTATATTTGCCCTTGACCACGCCCAATCACTGAACGTGTTAAACATTTGATAACCACCGGTACCTGCTGCTATTTCATGTGGCCAGTGGGGGTAAAAACCATAATTCCAGTTTTCAGCAAGTGTTCTAATGTGTCCTATGAGGCTTGAAAATCGCAGTTTGGTATTTTTTGCTATATCAGATGTTAACTGAAATGTCCAATCCCAATCGATATAATCTGGATCTGCCTGAGGCCACAGCAATACATCTCTATGTCTGCGGTAAGAAGTAAAAAAGCGTAAATCTCCAAGCTTTTTAGATATCAATGGTACAGGTCCTCCAAAACCAGCGTCTATGTCATAATCAGCTAAATTATTTGGTTGCTTTTTTCTTGTTTCCCACATGAAAACTCTCTGTGCTCCACGAGGTGTCAAATCATTTGTTGGATCATCATCTGCAAGTAATTGGTCCGAAACAGCATTCCAACCAACAAATGATGGATATTGCATCTGCATATATTTATCCCAGTAGGTTCTTATTCCATCCCCATTCAGGTCTTCAAAAGGTTCACCTTCATCCCATTTTCCGTTGCCATTTAGATCTGTATAGGGTTCCCCCTGTGTTGTCCCAGTCCAGCAAACAGCATCGTCAAGATATGGTCGCATCCAGTATGAATTAGGGTCATGAACATCTGGTATTCCATCTGTACGAAAATATTTTGGAGCTGGTGGAACTATTTTGATTTCAATATTGCCGCTATATCTATCTCTATCACCTTCTACAGTTACAACATTTATAATTCCAGATTGAACTTGTCCATATTCGGCATTAAAACCGCCTCTTTGGATTGATATTTCTTTTACTGCACTTAATGGAACTTTTGTGACGGGTTCATTATTTCGAGGATCACGTAGTGCTATACCGTCTAATAGAAATAATATTTCCTGTGCATAGCCTCCTCTAATTGACATTCCACTTATGCCTGCTTCGAGACTAATTATATCATTGACATTTGAGACAGGAAGTACACTTATATCACTTGATGGTACCGCAACTGTGCTCGTAGCTACATCTGGCTTAATAATTTTGCGTTCAGCTACAACCACGATTTCTTCGCCTGGCAGTACCTCAGGTTCAAGAACAAAATCAATCCTCGTTGTCTGATCAATATGTACTATAACATCTGTTACTTTTACCTCTTTATATCCTATAACCGAAACCCTTACAGTATAATTACCAGGCGGTGCGTAGAGTACTGTAAATTGCCCATTCTGATCAGTAGCTGAACCTAAGGTTGTACCCTCAACGATTATGTTTGCTCCTACAATTGGTGCACCTGTCTTTTGGTCTGTAACAGTTCCAGTGATTTTCCCGGTTGTTCCTGCGACTATTAATTGCATAAAAACGAGTGCTATTATTAAAAGGAGTAGAATAAGTTTTAACTTGGTTCTAAGCACTTTAGACCCCCTTCTATTAGATTTATGGCTTTTATCTTTTGATTCTTTAGTGGCATCTCGAAAAAATGTTTGCAAAAATGTCTATATTGATTGCATAATTATTTTTCTATAATAATATTTCAACAAAACACTCTGTCATTATTGTAAGACAGTGAAAAGTTAAAATCATCTCATATTTTGGTAATTATGTTGCATATATCGTTCATATGATTGTTATTATGGTTGAGTATTGTGGTTGGTTTTGTATTTGACTTTATTGACATTTATAGTTTTATTAAATAATATTGATACAAGAACATTATTTTATAAGGAGTGGAGGAAACAAAGTGAAAAACTTAAAAATTTTTATAACAGTTGTTTTAGGTATATCATTTTACCTCTGCTCACAGATTTTTGGTCCTGATGAAGATAAAGAAAAAGAAAAGGTAATTTTGGAAATTTACTCCCCTTCCGATACGACGCAAATGATTGATAAAGATAGTGTTTCCATAGGAGACACTTTTAAGGTTAACTACACTGAATATTTATATTATTTCGTACTCGCAAAAAGTGATGGTTATTTCTCTCAACTTTTTAAATGCAGGAGCGGGGATTATATTGTTTTAAATCTTATACCCGTAGATAATTCAAAGTATTCAGGTACTATTATATTAAAAAGAGGAATTATTCCAGTGAATGTATTGGCAAACCAATGGGTTAAAATAGAAAAGAATGGGGAAATTGTAAGAGAATTTAAAACTGATTCGTTAGGTCACTTTTCAACGGATAAGCTGGAATTCGGTTTATATAAATTTATAGGGGATGGAAATTTTACAAAATTCTCTGAAACAGTTATAGTCGATAAATATTACCAGGATATATTTATTTCGAATTGGGTTCAGTTTCGGAAACCAAATATATACATATATCCAGAAACGGATACCAATATTGAAATCTATTTAGATTTTCCTAGAGGTGGTTATATAACGGAGTCATTACCACCATATGATGATGGATGGAAGATAAATGTATCGAGCGAAGGTAAGATAAATGGGACTTATGAGTGCCTTTATTATGAATTCAATGCTCCAGATTTATGTCAATATGACTATGGTTGGGTTGTTGAAAGGGAGAATTTAGAAAAATTTTTCAGACAGAATATGGAAGCCTATGGATTTAATGATAAAGAAATTGATGATTTTATAGGTTATTGGGTTCCGAAGTTGAATAAATTTAAAAGGTATATAATATTTCCACAGCTGAATGAGGATATATCCAGGGTTATTCAAATTAGGTGTAGCCGAGAAATAGATACCCTTTTCAGGTTATACTATGCCATAATGGGTACAAATTTCATCGGAGTAGAAATCACTCCGCCTGAAATTTATCCATTTGAAAGGAATGGCTTTACAATTGTTGAATGGGGTGTTATATTAAAGTGAAATTAGTACGGAGTTCGTTTTTAAAGTTATTTAATATTCCTTTTTATCCTTTAATTATCTTCCTTCTTCTTGCCAATCCATCGGCTGGTAGAAATACAAAAGACTGTTTTTATGTTGTAGTAGATGTAAAATACAATATACAAAGATTGCTTGAAGAAGAAGATGTTGATAAAGATAAGAAAATTACTATTAATGACCATTATGCTGGAGATGTGAGGGGGGATAAAAAATTCTGGTTGATTGATACAGCCGGTAATGAATATGAAGTTAGCGGGACTTATTATTTATCCAATCTTTTGCAGGAACTAAAACTACAAGAGAATGATGGTAAAAACATTGCCCCTCTTTCTTTTGATAAAATTTTTGAAAATCCGTCAGATAGGATATCAAGACTGATAAGTGAGGTCTACTGGAATGGTCTGACAAGAAAGATAACCGATGAGACAATTAAAGATCTTATAATTGATACAAAAATTAAAACTATCAGTGGAGTAAATTATATTTACGTTCCTCGTAACGATACATTGGCTTTCAATTATTATAGTGGAATTGCCACAAAGCGTCCCGAGTTGAAAATCAAAGTTGTTTACTTACCTGAGGTTATTACGCCAGACTACGTACGCAATCTCGAAGGTTGTCATGGATTTCTGACTCTGGCATTGAGAAAAGGTGAAAACGGTGAGATTGAAGGGGTGCCCTATGTTGTACCTGGAGGCAGATTTAACGAGATGTATGGATGGGATAGCTATTTTATAGTGCTCGGTCTTCTTGTTGATGGGAAAGTTGAGCTTGCAAAATCGATAGTGGATAATTTTGTATATGAGATAAAACATTATGGTAAGATATTAAATGCCAATAGAACTTATTATCTTACTCGGTCCCAGCCGCCGTTCCTTACATCTATGGCTCTGGCAGTATATGATAGTTTACCAGAAAATTCTAAGACAAAGGAATGGCTTAAAAATGTGATCGATGCGGCTATTATGGAGTACTATAATGTATGGATGGGTGAAAAGAGATTGACATGGACTGGGTTAAGTCGATATTATGGAGAGGGTATAGGACAGCCACCGGAAGTAGAGCCTGGACATTTTGATGAAGTGTATAGGAAGTTTGCGAAAAAGTATAATATGAATTTAGAAAGTTTTAAGGAAGCTTATAGAAGCGGGAAAATTGTTGATAGGGAGCTAGGTGAGTTTTTTATCCATGATAGAAGTATGCGTGAATCAGGGCACGATAAGACATACAGATGGAATGATAAATGCGCTGATTTTGTAACAGTTGATTTAAACTCATTGTTATATAAAATGGAGGTAGATATTGCGTGGGCAATTAAGAATGTTTTCAACGATTCTTTTGTTGTAAGTGGTAAGCTTGAAACAAGCAGGGATTGGTTAGAAAGGGCTAAAAAAAGGAAAAACTTAATAAATAAATATTTATGGGATAGGGAATACGGACTATTTTTTGATTATAATTTTATTGAAAGAAAAAGAAAGATGTATATATCAGCGACAATATTTTACCCATTATGGGCGGGTCTGGCTACGAAAGAACAAGCAAAGTCTATTGTAGAAAATGTCCTGCCCCAACTGGAAATGCCAGGTGGAATAGCAGCTTCTAATGAAGAATCAAGAGGGAAGGTTTCAGATGAACGTCCCCAGAGGCAATGGGATTATCCATTTGGATGGGCACCACATCAAATGATTGCATGGATGGGATTGAGAAATTATGGATTTAAATCAGAAGTAGTCAGATTGGTATACCGCTGGCTTTATACAATTACTAGGAATGCTGTCGATTACAATGGAACGGTTACAGAAAAGTATGATGTGGTCAAAAGGTCTCATCAAGTTTTTGTCGAATATGGTAATATTGGAACTAAATTTAGCTATATAACAAAAGAAGGATTTGGCTGGACAAATGCCAGCTATCAGATAGGTGTCAAAATGTTACCTGAAGATTTAATTGATAAGTTAAATAGACTAATCCCGCCCGAGTGGATTTGGGGACAATGAGTGTAAAAACAATTGTTTGTTTTTCCCCGTATTTTATACATAAATAATTCCTGTAGTTTTATTATTAGGAGGTCATTTTTATACTATTTTATACTCATTACTTTTAAATTTGCGGTGGGACAGTTCGGAATTTGTAGTTAGCTTTCAGATGAAGAAAAAATTAGGTGAAGCGACTATAATATTCATAAGTGTGGTAAAATGGAGTGTCATCGCAGCTATCGCTGGTATTCTGGTTGGAGTTGTTGTAACATTTTTTCTAAAAATAATAAGTTGGAGTTTACATTTAACCACTCGATTTCCTCATTATTATATTTTTCTGCCTGTTGCATTTTTCATTTCATCGATACTTACAAAATATATATCGCCCGAGGCTGAGGGGCATGGTACAGAAAAAGTAATTGAAGCTGTACATAAATACTCAGGTAAAATCAAGGCTAATGTAATACCAGTAAAGTTATTTACGACCGTGCTGACAATAGCTTTTGGTGGGTCGGTTGGAAAAGAGGGTCCCTCCGGTCAGATAGGTGGTGGTGTTACATCACTTATTTCTGATCTGTTAAAACTTGATGATACTGATCGAAGGAAGCTTGTAATTTGTGGTATCAGTGCTGGTTTTGCATCTGTTTTTGGTACTCCTATAGCGGGTGCTATCTTTGGAGTTGAAGTTTTATTTGTTGGTGGCATTCTTTATGAAGTATTATTACCATCAATTATTTCCTCAATAATGGCTTATTATGTTTCATATACGTTGGGAGTAACACATATTTGTTTTAACATTGAATTTGCTTCCAGTTTTAATATTATTCTTGTCATTAAGATAATAATTGGTGGTATACTTTTTGGGCTCGTTTCATTTCTTTTAATTGAATTGATGGAATTAGCCAAGTATATTTCTTCAAAGATAAAAATCTGGTCGCCATTAAAAGGATTTATTGGGGGCTCGGTTTTGATTGTATTAACTATTGTTTTTTCATCGAGATACTTGAGATTAGGATTAGATACTATCAATGATGCTCTTACTGGTAAAGATATTGTCTGGTATGCTTTTATCATAAAAATGATATTTACTGCGATTACGTTGAATTTTGGTGGGAGCGGAGGAGTAATAACCCCTATATTTTTCATTGGAGCATCTTCCGGAGCAATTTTTGCCAACTTGCTTCAGGTTGATAATGTAAAACTTGCTGCAATCGGTTTCGTCAGTGTGTTGGCTGGAGCTACAAATACGCCTATTGCATCCTGTATTCTTGCGATTGAACTCTTTGGAATTGAGATAGCTTCTTACGCAGCCTTATCCACTATTGTGAGTTTTTATATAACAGGGCATAGAAGTATTTATCCTTCTCAAATATTAAAGATCAGGAAGTCTGAATCTGTTTATGTGAAAGATGGTGAAGAAGTTAGTAAGGTAAAGATGGAAATTAAACCTAGAAGAAAGAGCCTTACTAATTTTATTTTGAAAATTGGTAATAGAATTGGTAACAGGATATATAAATGTAGTAAATAAATATGAAATCTTTTGCAGAATGAGGTAAAAATGAGTGAAATAATATATAATCCAATTGGTATAGTTCACTCTCCATTCAAAGAACCAAAAGGAGTGCCCATTCAGTCTGGTGTTGCAAAGGGTTTAAAAGGGAGGGTTGAAGTATTTCTCGAGTTTGTAGATGGGTTAGATAGTCTGGAAGGATTTTCTCATATTATTTTGATTTACCATTTTCATTTATCTAAAAAATTTTCCTTAAAGGTAAAGCCTTTTATGGATGATGAGGAGCATGGAGTATTTTCAACACGTGCACCAAGTAGACCAAACTCAATTGGATTATCAATTGTGAGACTTTTAAAGATTGAAGGGAATATTCTTCATATTCAGGGTGTTGATATTGTCGATGGGACACCTCTTTTAGATATAAAGCCCTATGTGCCGGAATTTGATTCAAGAAAAGTAGAAAAAATAGGTTGGCTCGAAGGGAAAGTAGATAAGCTATCCCAGATGAAAGATGATGGAAGATTTAAAATGGGGTAGCTTTATCTTAAGATTTTTTAATTTTTTTCTAAGCCAGATGTTTCCAACAAAACTTTTAAGATACATTTCTCTTTTAAAAGCAGAAGATCTGTTATGGTATGATTCGGTATAGATAATTTTAAATGGTCTATGAGGTTTAGTTGATCTGACTTTACCTTTATTATGTTCTTTTAATCTTTTTTCTAGGTTTGCGGTATGTCCAATATAATGATAGTTATCTTTAAGACTTTTTAAGACATAAACTTTAAACATAAGCGGAGGCGGAGGGACTCGAACCCCCAAGTCCTTACGGACGGCGGTTTTCAAGACCGCTGCCTTACCAATTAGGTCTACGCCTCCGTTTTAAAATACCATCAAAATTTATATTTTCAATAGATTTACAAGATTCACTGACTTTCTTCGAAAGTCCACTACGAGATACTTGATGCTTAATTTATAACGTAAAAACTACTACTCCGGTTTCAAAATTGCGTGAAAATTTATTTAAAAAATATGATGCAAACAATATTGATTCATTATTAATTGTATTTGCTTTTCAAAATAATTAATTTTGCGGTGCTTATTGGGATGTTTTGACTTATTGATGGAGAGGTGGCCGAGTTGGCTTAAGGCGCTCGCCTGCTAAGCGAGTTTCCCGAGTAATGTCGGGAACCCGGGTTCGAATCCCGGCCTCTCCGCAAAAATTTTTATCCACATTGCTTAAATCTAAATAAGAAAAATACTATTCTCAGATAAAATTTTTATAATGATAAAACGATAATCAGGTTGATTGCAGGAAGTATTTAGCTATTCAAAATCATTATACTAAAATTCAATATTGATGCAAAGGAAACCCACAATAAATACGGTAGGAGTAGATATGTTGTGATAGTGCTGATTTTGTTAAAAATTACTATTGTAGCTATTATTGCTATCCAGAGAAGAACAATATCGATAAATGCTAACATCGGGTTTTTCAATATAAAGAAGAAAAAAGGCCAAAATAGATTTAGTATTAGTTGTATTGCATAAATCAGTAGCGCAGGTTTGAATAGTATTTCGGTTTTGTTTTGCCAGATTAAAAAGAATGCAATTCCCATAAGGGTGTAAATAGTAGTCCAGGCGATTGGGAATGCCCAGGAGGGAGGATTAAATGATGGTTTGTTCAATGTCGTATACCATTCTCCAAGTCCTTTTGAGGTAAAAATACTACCGACTATCATTATAATGAATGGGATTGCCACTGAAACTAAAAATTTTAAATAAACTTTCATCTTTTCCTCAACTGATTAATTGAATTTTAATAAGCCAGATATAATATATAAAAAATTTTGAAATATGTAATAAACTTAATTCCAATTCCGATTTATATCCTTAATAGATTTTCTTAATTTTATAGGAATATCAGGGTCAAGACCAATTGTAGGTTCATCAAGAATAAGTAATTTTGGATCGTTCAGTAGCGACTTTTCAATAGGTAGTTTTTACTTATTTCTTATAGTGAGTTTATCAAAACGTGTATTGATATATTTCTCAAGCGGATATTTGATTTTCTTTCTGGTTTCATTATTATTTAATACGTATATCTATGAATAAAGTTTAAAAATTTTATAAACAGTTTCTTATAAGTTTTTAATAACCCTTTTTTAGGAACATTACTATCTTTAAATTCAGAATATTTTTTATATTAAAACTACATATTTAAATTACTAAAACTCTAAGCTATACCTGTATTTCTTAATTTTTCTTCCCATGCGGAGAATTCTTCAGGAAATTTTTTATAATTATTATCAAACCAGGTTAATATCTCTTCATCGTAATATCCACCTTTATTGAATCTTTTATCAAAATCTTCAAAGTCAATACCCATTCTAATAGCCAGTATATAGAATCGTGCTCCTATATTGTCGGAGAGATTTGAATTCAAGAGTTTTCTAAAAATATCAAGAGCTTCATCCTTGTACTGATCTCCCCACAATATTATTGCTTTTGTAAGGATTGCTCTGATAATGTGTCTGTTTAGAAGGTTTGCCCAGCTTAAAATATCAGGCCAATTTCCATTTTTATCGGTTATCAGGTCAATAGCGGTTGTGTATGCCTTATCCAGTAGATTGTCGGCATCGTCAAAATTTCCCTCGTGCAGATATATCTCAAATAATAACAGGTATGGGTCAAGAAATTGAGGATCGAGTTTTATCATATTTTTCAAGCTATCTTTGACTTTGGATATTTCAAGGTTATCAATGTTGTCTAAGAGATTGTAGTACTCCTCCATTAATTGATGTGGTTTATCCACATATTCTCTCTTTGTTTTGGGCATATTATCCTCCTTTTAATGTAAATTAAATGAAAATTAAAATAATGTCATAAAAAGCATGTGAGTAGGCGGCTACAGAATATCCACGCGATATGTATAGAATTGAAAGGTACAGCCCCGAGAAAAATCGTAAAGCAAATGTTTTTAACTGGAACGTATCACCATGAAAGCCGATATAATGAAAGCAGGAAAAGATAAAAGACGATAGAATAATCGAAAGTATAAGACTTATATATCTTTGGAATCTCAAAATCTGGTTAAAAAAAAATACAAATCCAGTAATGAAAACTACTCTAAATAGGAATTCCTCGTACACTCCTGCGCCAGCTGCGAGTATTAGGTTTAACCTTTTATTCAAATTAAGTGATATATCGAATTGAGCAATTTTTGAGAAAATCAGGTATAAAAGGACAGCATAAATTGCTGACTCTAATAAAACAAGCGGAAAGTAATAAAATCTAAAATTCAATCTGGTATTTTCTTTGGAGTAGAAATAGTAGCTTATAACTAAAATAATTAGAATTAGAAGCCCTATTGAATAAAAACCGTATATGTTAAAAAGCGAAAATAACTGTTTAAAAATTACATCAGCTCCATTTCTTAAACCAGTAATATCTGAGTGATTTAAAAAAATAATTGAAATTTCATAAAAAATGATTAGTGGTGTAGCAGTGAGAAAACTAAAAAATGGAATTCTTGTGGCTTTATTATATTCCGTAATTTTTTCTAACAACTTATTTACCTACTTTTAAAAGGGCAAAAAAAGCTTCTTGAGGAACACTTACTTTGCCTATCTGTTTCAACCTTTTTTTGCCTTCTTTCTGTTTTTCCAGCAGTTTTTTTTTCCTTGTTATATCACCACCATAACATTTTGCGGTGACATTTTTTCTTAATGGTTTAACGGTTTCTCTTGCTATTATTTTACTACCGATAGCAGCTTGAATTACAACTTCGAATAGCTGTTTTGGAATCAATTCCTTCAATTTTTTACACAATTCCCTTCCCTGATAATAAGCTTTCTCTCTATGTGTGATTATCGATAGAGCATCTACTGGTTCACCGGCTATCAGAATATCCAGCTTAACCAGATCTCCTTTTTTAAATCCAATGTGTTCGTAGTCAAATGATGCATAGCCTCTGGAAACTGATTTTAATTTGTCATAAAAGTCAATAATAACTTCTGCTAAAGGTAGTTCATAAACGATCTGAACTTTTTTCGGGTCTAAATAGTGAGTTTCTTTGTAAATTCCCCTTTTCTCTTTGCAAAGCTGCATTATATTGCCAATATATTCTATTGGAGTGATTATTTCAGCTCTGATATATGGTTCTTTAATATAATCTATTTCAGCTGCACTCGGCATTTTACCTGGATTATCGATTTCCACTTCCTGGGAATTTTTCAACACAGCTATGTACTTTACATTTGGTAGGGTAGTAACAAGATCGAGATTGAATTCCCTTTCCAATCTTTCCTGTACAACTTCCATATGTAGAAGGCCAAGGTAACCTAACCTAAACCCATATCCAAGCGCTCTGGATGATTCAGGCTCATAAACTATAGCTGAGTCATTTAATTTCATTTTTTCAAGCGCTGATCTAAGGTCATTAAAATCTTCACTATTTACCGGGTAAAGTCCACTAAAAACCATGGGTTTAATTTCCCGGTAACCTGGCAGTGGTTCAAAAGTTGGATTGTCTTTAGTTGTGATTGTATCCCCGACTTTTATCTTGGTTATTTCTTTAATACAAGCTAACAAATATCCAACCTCACCTGATGATAGCTTATCGGTTTTTACTCTCCCCAATTTGAAGTATCCAACCTCTGAGACTTCATAGGTTGATTCATGTGAGAAGAGCATAATAGTATCGCCAGGTTTTACTTCTCCCTCAAAAATTCTTATGTATGGTATAGCACCACGAAATGGGTCGAATATTGAGTCAAAAATCAATGCTCTTAGAGGTTTATCAATCTCAATTTTTGGTGGTGGGATCCTCTTTATGACTTCATTTAATAGTTCTTTTACACCAGAACCCGTTTTAGCACTTACCATCATTATTTCACTCTCATCACAACCTATTAGATCGATTATTTGCCTTTTTGTGGATTCGATGTCAGCTCCGGGCAAATCTATTTTATTGATAACCGGTATGATTTTGAGGTCATTCTCTATTGCAAGATATACATTAGTTACTGTCTGGGCTTCTACTCCTTGGGTTGCATCTACAAGAAGGATTACTCCTTCACATGCTGCAAGACTTCTTGATACCTCATAGTTAAAATCAACATGACCTGGGGTGTCAATGAGGTTCAATTTATAGCCTTCATAAAACATTGTTATCGGATGTGATTTGATAGTAATACCCCTCTCTCTTTCAAGATCCATGTCATCAAGAATTTGTTCGACCATCTCTTCTTTTCTGACTGTACCTGTAATTTCAAGAAACCTATCAGCAAGAGTTGATTTGCCATGATCAACATGAGCTATAATACAGAAATTTTTTATTTTTGGCGTAGTTTCATCCATAAGATTTTTATCTATATAGTTTATTTTTTTTGATAAAATCGTAAACCTTTTCAGTTACAAGATATTTAATATCCAGACCTTTTTTAACCATTTCTCTTATCATTCGAGATGATATGTCTATCAGAGGAGTTTTTAAAAATATTGATTTTTCCCTATATTCCTTTTTTACCTGAGATAATTCAAATCCTGGGCGAGGGAAAACAACCACAGTCGACTTGTTTAATATCTCCATAGGTGACTTCCAAATATTAAACTCAACAATGCTGTCAGAACCGATGGCAAAAAAAAGTTCATCTTTTTTTAATTTATATTTTTCTCTTATCTGGTTAATTGTATCTATAGAGTAGGAGACACCTTTTCTTTCTATTTCAATTAGTGAAACTTCAAATTTAGGATTGTCATCTATAGATAAATGAAGCATTTTTATTCTTTTTTCTGAATCGGTAATATTTCTATCCACCTTATGTGGTGGAATGTAAACTGGTATAAAAAGTACTTTTTCTATTGTTAATGAATTTATTAATGACTGAGCAAGAATAAGGTGACCTATGTGTGGGGGATCGAAAGTCCCTCCGAATATAGCAATCCTCATTTACCTTTTTTATTTTGCCTCTCTATTTTTTTCAATTCTTTGTCATAATTTCTTTTTAATATTGATATATAGTTTTTTAATTTCTCATTTTCGTTGTTATTATATTTTGCTAATATTTCTTTGTACTTATCAAATTCTTTTAATTTTATATAACACAGAGCTCTCCCGAGCTCTGCGTCATCAGCCCAATCGGTATCATAGTATTTCTCAAGTAAATCATCAAAATAAATCAGTGCCGAGTTATACTCCTGAAATCTTATATAAAATTTCCCTGTTTCATACAGCTTACGAGCCAATTTATTTCTTAATTTGTGAATGTATTTTTCTGCTTCTTTACATAATTCACTTTCGGGATATGTATCAATAAAATCCTGAAATGCGAATATTGCTTTCTTGGTGTATTCCTGATCCAGCTGAAAATGTGGCGATAGTTTATAGTATGCATATCCTATTTTAAAACTTGCTTTTTCAATATATTCGCTATTAGGAAATCGTATGGTTAGCTCCTCATATTCATTTATTGCAAGAAGGAACTCTTTTTTATTTAAGTATGCTTCACCGCTATAAAATTTCGCATCATCAGCATATTCACTTCCTGGATAATTCAGTAGAATAATATCGAAGGTGCTAATCGCTTTTTCCCATTTTTTATTTTTGAAGTATTTCATACCCTGGTCAAAATAATCCTTATCACTCTTAGCAATTAATTCTTTTTGTGAGGAACAGTCGGTAGCCAGAGCTGCTATTATAATTATTATCATCGGTAATAATATGTAATATTTCATTTTTATTAGGCACCTTTTAAAAAGTAAAATATAACCTTATTCCCCTTATTGGGTTCCTGTAAGCGTAATTGGTAATGAGTGCAGCGTTTACTGAAACTTTTTTCCTTTCCTTTGCTTCAGCGTGTTTTGCCGTTATCAATGCATCAAATGCACTTATGATATGATTGAACATAACAACCGATACGATATTAGTTGCGGTTTGCAGTGTTTTGTTTGCATCCCACCTCATTGATAAATATTTATCTCTATTTGGACTGACGATAATGGTATCTGGCTGTTGATTGTAATCGCGAAAATCATCCCATCCCGAGGCAAATTGGTCGTATTTACCGATATTTTCGTAATATTCATCAGTTTTAACAGGAGAGAATTTATCATCAACAATAAGTTGTTCCCATTCAGGTAGATATTTATCTAATGAATCATCTATAGCTATGTATTCCTTATTATTTTCTCTGTTCAGTATCCATATAAAATGAGATTCACTTTTTGTGTCCCTTAAACCTGTTAATTCATTCTCAAGTCCCCATAGATACCATCGTTTCAAATCCCAGTGTTCATCAGCAAATTTTTTGTATTTTTTTATCAGGTTGTTACCTTTTTTTGTATAGGAGTAATACATAGCCCAGAGAGCAGCCTCAGTTCCTGCAAATATTACTGCTTTAATCTTAGAGCCAACATATAGCTCTCCAGCGCCAGGTAGAACTAAAGACATCAAAAAAGCTCTCTGGACTTTTTTGGTGTAAAAGAAACTGGTGTCTTCTTCGTTCTCAACTTGACTATATTTCATAGTGGCAATTAATTTATCTTTCTCAATAGAGGAAGAAAAAATAGAATTAGTCTGGGATAAGGCTATATTTGACAAGAATAATGTTAAAATGATTAAAAGACAAAGAATTTTAAATGTTTTATTCATAGTTTCCTCCTTTAAATTCCAAAGTCAACAGTAAAGTAGAATCTTAGTTTTTTTCCATATTCTTGTTTTTTTGTTCCCTCTTGCCAAATAACTTTGTCAAAACCATAAGCAAAGTCAAAAGTTAAAGATAAAGGATATGAATAAAAAGAAAAACCACTAAGTATCAACTGTACACCAATATCCTTTTTGAAGCTATTTAGCCAGTTTGAAATAACTCCTTTAGCATTTGATATAAACTTTGAGAACGTCAAATTAGAGTACCCGGGCACACTGTTCCATGCATTCCCTGCTTCTGTATATATTCCGAAAAACGCGTTGCTTATACAAAAGGATGGTATTTGTATACTTTTTTGTCTGAATATCGGGGTTTTGAAATAATAATGTATAGTGAAAAGATTTCTTCCCTCGATACTATAGTATGGATAACCTTTTAGACCTGGAATACTCCCTGCAAAAAAATAGAAAAATGAGTTAACGTCGTATTTAGATATCCATCCTGCCTGCCATCTAATAGTATTTGTTATTTTTTTCTTCTTGAATGGTTTAAAATATAATTTCCCCTCAGTAAATATCATCCAATAGTAATTTGGGGTGAATTCTTCTTTTAATGTTCCAAAATCCTCGTATATACCAAAACCATTAATAAAATGATCATAGTTGCGGGCTATATCGATTCTTAACTCCAGCCCTTCTTCTGGATTAGTGGTAGAATTAACAACAGGAACTACCTTTCTATAAGTAGTTTCTAATTTGAAGTTTAATCCCCTATAATATCGGTACGAGAAAGGTCCGAGGTTCAGGTCTTCTTCAGGTACATATTCAAGAATTGATACTCTGTATACAGAATAAATCGTTTTCAAATCCATTCTTATAATGCGACTGAATGGCTTTGTTATTCCTATATTCAATTCACTCAAGTTGAACTTGTATTTTGAAATAACCCTATAAGAATTGTAAAGTTTTTCAGAGGATATTACATTTCGGGTCATATTATAAATTTCAATATACCAGGTAGGTTTCCATTTTCTGTATTCAAAGATAAATGCAAGATCCCTATCTTTCTTTTTATTCATTGCAAAGATTCCCATAACCGACATTTTTTCAAGAATTTCCGACGAGTAGAAGTAACTACCGGGTTTTAGTGTACCGTAATCGACAATTAATGTTGGAATAAAGAAAAAATTTGAAAACTGATGCTCGTATTTTCTATAGTTGTGACTTGAGCTGCTATTTATTACGTAAAGGGTAGGAATTTTTTCGAGGTAATTTGTATATGTTATTAGATTAGTATCGATTGAATTTGGTATCCTCATATAACCTATTTTGAATTTAGAGTTTTCATAAAGAGAATATACAAGCTCCCCTTTTTCATTAACACTTGGCATGAATGCTCCGCCAGTAACATTTGTAATAACTTCTTCTTTATTATCAATAAGTGATTTGCGATATATATTAAAAATTCCAGTTTTATCACATGAGTAATAAAGCCATTTGCCATCACGGCTAAAATATGGGTCACGTGTATCATATTTATGTGAATTAAAATTATATATTGTGCTGTCTATAAAACTATAAATTAGGATATCCCTACCATGTGTGGTTAGTATATCAAAAGCAATTTTTTCTTCATCAGGTGACCACGCAATATTAAAAAGCTGCTCCCCATTATTAAAGTTGGTTAATTGATGTTCTTTTTTATTTTCCATATCTAATAGAACTATATTAGACGTTCCATCTTTCCCTGTTATAAAGGCAATTTTTTTCCCATCGGGTGAGACAGAAGGATTATATGCCCTTCTCCATTTTGTAATTTGCTTCTCTTTCTTTTTTTTGATATCGTAGGAATAAATATCGTAATAAATAGAACCGTATTTGTTTGGCTTACTTTTTTTTGTGTAATACAAAACTTTACCATCCTTCGTAGCTGAAACTCTGGATGTTACATTGGGTAGAATTAATTTCTCTTTTTTATCTTTTAAATCATAAGAGTAGAGAGATGTAAGTGACATGTAATCTCTACCTTTATTTGAAAGGTAGTAAATAGTTGAATCGTTTATCCATTCAGGATATATCTGACATGTGCCAGTATTAATGATGATCTCTCCCTTTTTTTCATTTTCTTTTATAACCTGTAAACGTTCATGATAATATCTATTTAAATAGTCTTTCCATTCTTCGTATATTTCTCCTCCTGTTTTCCCAGTGATTTTCTTAAATGCAGAATTAATGGATAGATGTTTTATACTTCTCATTTCTTTAAATACTTTTGCGGGAACATCATCCCCGTATTTATCAATTATGTAGCTTGTCAGGGAAAAACCCTGATTATAGACACTTTCATTCCCTGTCCCTTCATATCCAAAATGATTCATATAATCGAAGGAGAGAAGATTATTATTTGTCACTCTATCACGTAGTATCATATCTCTATGGGAATCCCAAAAATCGTTCGGGCAATCCCTGTACATATATTGAGCTACTCCCTCTGCAAGCCACATAGGTATAATAACTCCGGGGAGTGGATATAAAGCCATTACGTATGGATATCCGTAAATAACATCTTCTCTTTTTTCATCTTCATATGAATATATCTGAAAATATGCACCTGGCACTTTTCTCGTAAATTTCATTGATGCCTGTAATGAAACTATATGTGTAAACTCATGGGTTACAACATCCCATAACCAGTTATGACTTCCACGCAGGATAAAGTCAAGTGGTGTAGCCCAGATTAGAATTTTGTTGTCATAGTAGTATGCTGCACCATTTGAATAATCATCTGTATCTTTTATTATTATATGGGTTTTACTATCTGGTTCATAGTTATAGAATTGGGTTACAGGAATATAAATCTTTTCCGCTATTTCTGCTACTCTATTAGCTGTCCATTCGGCTCCATTATGATAATGTATAAGAAAATGCTCTGTTTCGATTGTGTACCATTTTAGCTCTGGATGATTAAACTCTTCCTGAGCTGATAGAAATTGCGTCAGGAAAAAAACCGATATCAGAATTATTGGAATACATGTTTTCAACTTCATTTTGTTATCAGAATTTTAATAATCTTCGATTCTTCTCTTCCTGCCCCTGTTGCTTTTACTACGGCAAAGTAAACACCATTTTGGATTCTTGATGTATCCCATTTTAGTTCATTATAATCATTCAGCAGTGGGATTTCGCATTTTAACTCATCTATTTTATTACCGGCTAAATCAAAAACTTTTACACTAATCTTACAGGGTTGACTGTTTACAAAAAACCTTATATTTGTGCTATTACCTTTAACAGGATTGGGCCAGTTGTATACCTTATCCCAGTCTAATAGATTTTTGATACTTAGAATATGGAAGGTTGAAACATATTTCTGATGATAGTTTCTTTCGAAACTGCTCCCACTACATCTCCATTCGTATCCTGTCTCCTTTCCTTTACCAATCTCAATGCAATTGACTTTAGTTGAGTCACTTGAGACAGTTAAATAAAACCATTTTTCGTTGGAATTGAAAATAGCATCCTTGGCATGAAAGCTGCTACCAATTGCGATTGGATGAAGATTAATAAGGTTTCCAGAGTGGCTATATCTAAATATTCCCACATCTTGCATTTTTACAATGATGTCCATGATGTTGTCATTATCAACATCAGCGGTAAGTATCTGTGGAGAAAAATTATAATTTGCATACAAACTTGATGGCTCTATTGGAAAATTCCCCTCAACTATTAGTTTTTCATTATATGCATATATATTATTGTTTGAAAGCAAAATAATTTCGATAGAGGAATCGCCATCAACATCGGCAAGTGCTGTAGCATCTATTTCTTTATTTAGATTAATCGTACTGTATTTTGAATTTGTTGAATCTACATCCAGAATCAGTGTTAAATTTTCTCCATTTGATAGTATGAGATCGATATTCTCATTTTTATTTATGAATCCTGAAAGTAGGCTTATACTATCTAGCGAATCGGTCATTTCTGGTAATTGCCGTATTAATTTGATATTTGTGTCAATTTTTACAATATTACCGTTAACTGTAATACCATAAATACTGATATTACTATTTTTACTAAATCCAGTAATTTTAACTAATTTTTCTTCCGTAGAGATTTTATTCTCATTATTTGCATTAATATTAAAATAAATTAATGAATCTTCCGTTGCAAATGCAAGTCTGTTACCTATCAGTGTTACGTTTGATGAAATATTTGTATTGGTAAGAGTGAATACCTTGTGATCAGTAAACATTACCGTCTCATTTGCATTAACCTGATATTTAAAAAGATGCCAAATGTTGGAGGATTTTACTACTATTAATATTAGATTGTCTTTGACAATAATGGGTTTTATTTCGGATATACTTTTTGATACCAGTGATGTAAAAGGTGCAGACGTTATTCTTTTTCCATTAATATTATATAAGTATATAGAGTCCGAAAGAGCTATGACGTAGCTTCTGCCATATATTTTTATAATTGCCGGTTCACTGAGTAGTTTTTTATTTATATTTATTAATGAAACTTTATTATCAAACATTATTCTGAATGTCATCACTTCGCCTGAATTTCCTATACTGTCTATACGTATTCCAGTGTAGGAATATGTATTACTCTTTGTTGATGGGTTGGTAAAATCGGCGAATCCGATGGTTTTTAAGGAATCCCTCGGATAGTCTGGATTTAGATGGAAAAATCCTTCATTTCCAGCAAACCATGGGTCAAAATACCATCCGATTGGTATGTCAGGGTTGTTTAGAGTTACATCAAAACTCAATAAATCTTCAAATCCAATTTGCTGGGCTCCATCTGCTTCTTCTAAATCGATCCCTCGCAAATCTCTATTGTTGTTTATACTTAATGTTTTATAATTTTCTTTTATAATTCCTTCGTCAATATGCCAGATTAAAAGCCCTGATCCTGGTAATCCAACATCATATCTCGGTACGGATGTTAGTACACCACTTTTTTTTGAAAATTTTGCATCGATTGAGTCTTTTATATAGGGAAGAATCGATGGATATTCTTTCTTACCTGATTTAAGGTAATCTCTATACATCATGCTGTCAATAGTAATACCTTGTCTTGTTTGTGAGCATCTATTTTCGATAAGAAAATACTCTTTCTCATTAATTGGTACAAGCCAAACCGTGGTATCAGAGTATGATTCAGCATGCTTAAGGATAACAGATACATTGCTTGTTGCTATAGCTGGTTTTTCCCAACCAAGGAATATTCTTTCCCATGCCGATGGTATTGATGGTACCAGTCCATTTAAGTTTACAGAACCCTGGTCCATAAGAGCGAATTTTCCCACCCCGGATACACCGCTTTCGGTGTCATACAGCGCGGGTAATCCAATAGCATACCCGAACATTAGAGCGAAGATACCATTTAGTCCGATCTGGAACTCGCATAAATCACTATATCCAGCAAAAATTTCTTCAGCTTCTGGATATAGGATATGATTTTCTGTTTCTGGTAAAATTATTCCCTTATTTATTAAAAGAGTGCCGTTATCAACTGGTATTCCACTGTAGTAGGTTTCGTTGATATAGCTATTGAAATCTTCCGGTCTTAGGTAGACTGATGGTATATCATAAGGAGTAGGATCAAGAGTGATTGTGAAGTCCTGCCCAACTCCGGCATGGAATACCACAACCAAATCATAGTTTGAGAAATCTATATCTTCATCTGCTGCCTCAACTGCATCTATAAAGAGTTCTGTCAATCTGATATCGATAGAGTCTTTTTTATCAAACGGGTGATAGTAGGACATTTTATGTTTTAATCTATATGCTTCATTCTCCCCCTCTGGATATACGTGGGAATTGAGAGTATCTATATATAGTTTGCCACGAGAAACATGATAATAATAGTTTGATAGTGCTCTTATATGGTCAAGGAAATATTGTTTGTTATGTGGAGGAGGGTCTACGACAATTGGACATTCCATTTCACTATTAAATAAAAACCTGCCATTACCTGTTGTACTTGGATCATCATCCTCTAAAAACTCTACACGTATTGCACATATTTTAATTGTTCCAATTGGATTTATTGTATTTTGTGTAAAATCTTTCACAGTTAACGGTGAAAAGGAATTCAAATCAAGGGGGTAGATAATATTTAAGTGTAACGCTATTAAAATTATGCTCAAATAAAATTTCTTCATATATTGTCCAAATTTTAAATTGGGTTAGCAAGTATTTGTTTAATTGTCCACTAAAATTTTATGTTTAAGGAAAATAACATAGTATTCTGTCTTGGATGTCCTGGGTCACCCCACGTATAACCAAAATCAAAGGACATCCCTGCATATTTTAAACCAACACCATATGTTGGAACGGGATATTTACCTTTCATGACAATTTTTCCAGCATAGTCATATAAGAACCCTGTACGAATGGCGAACATATCTGAATACCAATATTCAATTCCAAAGTTATATACTATGGATTCAAGTTCTTTTTTAAATGAGCCATCATTTGTATTGCCATCTTCGTCTTCTTCTCCTATTCCATCCGCTTCTGAATCGTAAACTAATAACCAGTCATCAATCCAGGAGGTAAAAAGTGCAATATACCATGGATCAGAATGTGCAGTTTCTCTTCGTCCATCTTTATTGTAGTCTCCACCTGGCCTCGGGCGGCCACTTTTATCGTAACCGCCAACTTTTCCATCGCCATCAATATCTCTATCAGGATATGAGGCTACCAATAGTTTGTTGATATCAAATGCTATATTTATTTTATTATATTTGTTTCCGAGTGTATAGGCAAATCCTAATTTCAAATTTGTGGGCATTGGATCAGCCTGATTCACATCGATAAAGGCAATTTTAGAACCTATGTTGGAAATAGAAAAACCAAAATTCAAATTATCTGTTAAAACATTTTTCTTTAAATAGCCGAAGTCAAATCCAATATTAGAGGAATATCCTTTGCCCTTTTCTCTCCCTGCTAATATATCAGTAAGGTGCTGATGTATGAGTTTGACACTCAGTCCGATAGAAGTGTATCTATTTATTTGGGAGCCATATGATAGTGTTACAGCGAAGACATATGATGCAAACGTACCGAGATATTTACCCCGTTCATCAGTTGCTATTTGCTTCCCAAGGTTCATCATTATTATATGTGCGCCGAAGGTGCCCCAGTATTTTTGGTGATAATATCCACCGACATAATCATAATAAATGTCTGAAGCAAGATTTGGTAGCCATTGTGTATGCATTAAGCCAATGGACTTCCCTCTGAGGAAGCCAAGACCGGCGGGATTGTAGTAGCTAGCGTATGCATCATTGGCTATTGCTACATTTGCTTCCCCCATGCCGTCTGCTCTCGCACCGGGGTTTATAAGTAGCCATATAGCTCCTGCCTGACTCTGGCTATAAGAAAAGTTGAAAAGTAAAATTAAACTTATCGCTACAAATAATATCTTCAAGTATTTCATTTTATAACCTCGCTAAAAAAAACCGAATGCTCTCTTGACATTCGGTGGGCTGTAGATTTTCTAGCTCAATTTAACAATAAATTAAACTCTTCCTCCAAAATTACAAGTCGAAATTATGAGATTTTTTTTCAACAATCAAGACTTTTAGACTCTATTCAAATTGCAAGCAATTATAAAAACTAAATATATGTTATTATTGTTCCAGCTTGTACTTTTCAACATTTTTTAATATTCGAATCCTTTCCTCGCTCTTATTCCTCTTTTAAAATAATGTTTAATTTCTTTCATTTCTGTGACAAGGTCTGCCATTTCTATTAATTCTTGTGGAGCGTATCTACCAGTTAGCACTATATCGGTATTTTCGTCTCTTGCCTTTAATAGATTAATTACTTCTTTTACATTGATCAATTTTAAATGCAGTGCCATATTAATCTCATCAAGTATGATAAGTTTGAATTCTCTGGATAAGATTTTTTCCCTAACATTTTCCAATCCCTTCCAGGCTCTTTCTATGTCTTTTTGTGATATTATTTTAGTTGTTATGAAATTTTTACCGCCAAATTGTTCAATTAAAATATTGTTGAACCTTTGGAGTGCTTTGATTTCACTGTATTTTCCAGTTTTTAAAAATTGAGCAATGTAAACCTTGAATCCCGCCCCTGCAGCTCTAATTGCCATCCCTATTGCTGCTGTTGTTTTTCCCTTGCCTTCTCCAGTGTATATGTAAATATAACCAGCCATTATAAAAACAATTTTATTTCATTGTAATTTACACCTAAAATTTTAATTTTAATATTGAGATATTTAAAACGATGTGCTTAATATGGTTAAAAAAATTATATCAACAATTGTCTTGACTAATTTAGTTATAATGCTAAGCCAATGCTCTACCCATGCCGTTATTACCACTGAGCCATTGGAAAAGGGCTCAGTGGTAAAAGGTATATCTTGGTCGATTGAAAATATTACTCCAGTCTTATTTTACAAGTATGGTCTAAGCGAAAAGAGTGACATTGGTATCAGGATAGGACTGCCAATCTATGGAACGGGAGTAGATTTTTCATATACGGTTTTTAATACTGAAAAGAGGAGAGAAATTATTAATTTTGCTTATTCAATTAATTCCAATTCAAATTTTGATTTTACATATTATAGTATAAGAAAGATTAAAGCTTCTTTGATAAAATCTTTATACAGTGGATTTAGGTTGATGTACATTCCTTATGGTATAACTGGAGGTAGGAGTTTCAGATTTGGTTTCCTCGCTGGTGTAGTAATAAAAAAAGCTGGTTTTGAGTGCGGATATTTTCATGATTTTGAAAAAGGGCAACCAGCTGAAAAAATCTTTAATATAAAACCAAGTATACCTTATGCTATTACTGATTTTGGATTTCCTACTGAATATTCAAGAATAGTGGGTATAAGTCTGATTATTTATTACATATTTTAGATGTCCAGTTTTTAACATGTTAATTGCAGAATTGTCAAAGCTATTGTTCTGGTATAATTTTTGTCATCGGAACCATTGTGTTTTTTAATGGTTGAAATTTAGTTGAAATGTGGAGGAAAATACAATGAAGAGAATATTTTTACTTTCCTTAATATTAATTATACTAGTTGGTATAGGTTTCTATACAGGCACAATTTATGGCAAGAAAAATTCAGATCCTATTGTGATTTATGAGAATTCATCGGTCCCCTCAGCAAGTTTTGTAAATGCCAGTATGGATATGTCAACTACTCAAAGTGAAGAAGCTATTGCTCAGAGTATTAACAATATATTTACTCGAGTATCCCAAAGGGCAATACCAGCGGTTGTTACAATTATCACAGAAAAAGTTATAAGGAGAAAAGTTGTAAATCCCTTTTTCCCTGAGTTCGATGAGGAGTGGTTCTGGAGATTTTTCGGTCCAATGCCTGAAACCGAAATGAAAGGTACTATTCTTGGCTCTGGGGTAATAGTAAATGAGAAGGGATATATTCTGACTAATAACCACGTAGTAGAGAAAGGGGAAAAAATACATGTTAGATTAATAAATAATAAAGAATACGAAGCTGAGGTAGTTGGGACGGACCCCCCAACAGACCTAGCTGTCTTGAAAATTGATGCAAGGGGCTTGAAGTTTCTACCGTTTGGTAATTCGGATTCTCTGAAGACTGGTGAGTGGGTCCTTGCTATTGGATGCCCTTTATCTGAAAATCTTGCTCATACTGTAACAGCTGGGATTGTCAGTGCGAAAGGACGAAGCAATATAATTAATCCAAGAAATTATGAATATTTTATTCAAACTGATGCAGCAATAAATCCCGGTAACAGTGGTGGAGCCCTTGTTAATTTAAGAGGCGAACTGGTAGGAATTAATACGGCTATTGCTACGAGTGGTGGTAATCCAGGAAACATCGGAATTGGCTTTGCTATCCCAATAAATCTGGCAAGAAAGGTGATGAAAGATCTGATCGAAAAGGGGAAGGTAGCTAGGGCATGGCTTGGTGTGTGGATTCAGGATGTGGATGATAAAATTGCAAGGTCAATGAAACTTAACGTCCCGAAAGGAGCACTTATAAGTAAAGTTGAGAAAGGTAGTCCTGCAGATAAAGCGGGTTTGGAAGTAGGTGATATCATTATAGAATTTGATGGGAAAAAGGTAAAGAATTCGTCGCAGCTAAGAACTCTGGTGGCAAATTCCGAGCCTGGTAGTGAAAAGAAGTTGGTAATTATTAGAAATGGAAAAGAAAGAGAGCTAAAAGTAAAACTTGCGGAGTTGCCAGAAGAAAAGTTATTAACATCGGGAGAGGAAAGGAGCGAAACAAAACTTGGATTTACCGTCTCAAATATTACTGAGGAATTAGCTAAAAAATATGATATTGATCCTGATGAAGAAGGGGTAATCATCACTTCTATAGAAAGTAGAAGTCAGGCGGCAAAAGTTTTAAGACCAGGAGATATTATCAAAAGAGTTGGCAATAAAGTAATAGATAATGTGAAGGAATTTAATGAGGCGGTTGAGAGCGCAGATACAGAAGTTTTACTTTTTCTCGCCAAAAGAAGTGAGAATACATTTTTCGTAACAATAGATAATCCGTATAAGAAGAAATAAGATAAAAAATTAAGGTTGTAATTATGAGGCTCCAGTGGAGAGCCTCTTTTTATGTTTGTCATGTAAACACTTGTAATATTTAATTAAAAATTACTTAAATTTAATGGCTATATTGTATATTTTCATTTTTTGATTTTTAATCATTTAGTAGGAGTATAAAATGAAAAAGTTAGCGATAATAGGCGGAACAGGATTTTACGAATTTGAAGGTTTAATAATAAAGGATAGTATCAGGGTTGATACTCCCTTTGGTGAACCTTCCAGCGATTTTATACTTGGAGAGGTAAATGGTAAGGAGGTTTTGTTTTTACCTCGTCATGGTAGAGGTCATAGAATATTACCATCTAAGATAAATTATAGAGCAAATATTTACGGATTGAAAAAACTTGGTGTAACTCACGTTGTGTCAATTTCTGCTGTTGGAAGTTTTAAAGAGGAAATTAAGCCAGGTTCGATTGTGATTGTGGATCAGTTTTTTGATAGAACAAAAAGCTCCATCAATAATACATTTTTTGATGAAGGAATTGCAGTTCATGTAGCTTTTTCTGATCCTGTATGTCCTGTGTTATTTAAAACTCTTGGGGATATAGCCAGAAGAATTGGAATTGATTATCATCTTGGTGGGACGTATTTAAATATGGAAGGTCCCGCTTTTTCAACGAGAGCTGAATCGCGGGTATATAAATCATGGGGTATGGATGTTATCGGGATGACAAATATATATGAGGCAAGACTTTGCAGGGAAGCAGAACTGCATTTTGCAACTGTTGCACAGGTAACAGATTATGATAGTTGGAGGGAGGAGTTTGTGGATGTGCCAACTGTCCTAGAAAATCTAAAAAGGTCTGCATCAATTTCGAAGAGACTTTTAGAAATGTTTATAAGAGAGTTTCCTCCTGATGGTGAATGTGAATGTGAAAATTCTCTTAAAAATGCGATAGTTACAGATTTAACTTTGCTTGATGAAAATCAAAAATCCAAATATGAGCTATTATTAAAAAAATATTTTAATTGATAAAATGTTGCAAGAAATGGGGAAAATAATTATAACCTTTGGTATTATTTTAATTTTAATCGGTTTATTTTTGTCTATAGGGGGCAAGATTCCATTTATAAACAAGCTGGGTCATCTTCCCGGCGATATATTCATAAAGAGGGATAACTTTGTTTTCTATTTTCCAATTACGACTTGTGTATTGATTAGTTTGGTTTTATTCATATTGTTTAACATATTTAGGAGATAGTGGAGGGAAGTAGTGATAAAGAAGGTTCCATCTTCAGTCAATTTTATTAAACAGGAACATGAAATACTTGATTTCTGGGATAAGAATAAAATATTTGAAAAGCTTCGAAAGAAGAATGAAAACGGTCCTAAGTGGAGATTTGTTGATGGACCAATTACCGCTAATAATCCCATGGGTGTTCATCATGCATGGGGCAGGACCTATAAGGATATTTTCCATCGATATAAAGCGATGAACGGTTATCATATGAGATATCAGAATGGTTTTGATTGCCAGGGATTATGGGTTGAGGTAGAGGTTGAAAAAGAACTTGGATTCAAATCAAAAACTGATATAGAGGCATATGGTATTGAAAATTTTGTAAATAAATGTAAAGAGCGAGTATATAAATATTCAAAGATACAGACAATGCAATCCATCCGTCTTGGTTATTGGATGGACTGGGATAATTCTTATTACACAATGTCGGATGAAAATAATTATACAATATGGTTATTTTTAAAAAAATGCCATGAAAAAGGATTGATATATAAAGGTCACGATGTTATGCCCTGGTGCACAAGATGTGGATCTGCTTTATCTGAACATGAGATTGCGACAGAAGGATATAGAGAACTAACGCACATAAGTGTCTATGTTAAGTTTAGACTAAAAAATAGAGAAAATGAGAATCTACTTGTATGGACGACAACCCCATGGACACTCACTGCAAACACAGCTGCAGCTGTCCATCCTGATAAAGAATACCTTAGAATTCGTTTCCGGAATGAAGTATATTATGTAATCAAAAATCGGGAGTCTATTTTTGGAAACGATTATAATATAGAAAGCTCCATTTCTGGTAAAGATATGGTGGGCTGGGAATATTTTGGACCTTTTGATGAACTGCCCGTACAAAATGGTGTAGTTCATAAAGTAATACCCTGGGATGAGGTTACGGAGGAGGAAGGTACAGGGATTGTTCATATTGCTCCTGGCTGTGGACAGGAGGATTTTGCCTTAGGGAAAGAGTTTGATTTAGCCGTTATAGCACCCCTTGATGAATTTGGTAATTATGTGGATGGTTTTGATTGGTTATCCGGGATGAATGTAAGTGAGGTTGCTATACCAATTTTGAAAAACCTTGAAGAGAAAGGTATAAAATTTTCTGAAGAAAAGTATACTCATAGATATCCTGTTTGTTGGAGGCATGGTACGGAGCTCGTCTTCCGATTAGTAGATGAATGGTTTATTTCGATGGATAGTATACGGTATGACATGATGGAAATTACAAAAAAAATCAAGTGGATTCCTGAATATGGGATGGAAAGAGAACTCGATTGGTTACGTAATATGGGTGATTGGATGATCTCAAAGAAGAGATATTGGGGTTTGGCTTTGCCTATATGGGAATGTAATAGTTGTGGACATTTTACTGTGATTGGTGGCAAGGAAGAGTTGAAAGTTAAAGCAATAAAAGGTTGGGATAAATTTGAGGGACATTCTCCCCATAGGCCATGGATTGATGAGGTTAAAATAAAATGTGAAAAATGTGGGGAGTTAGCCAGTCGCATTCCCGATGTGGGCAATCCATGGTTGGATGCTGGAATTGTACCATATTCTACAATCAAATATACAAATGATAGAAAATATTGGGAGAGCTGGTTTCCTGCTGATTTTATATGTGAATCACTACCAGGACAGTTTAGGAACTGGTTTTATTCTCTTATTGCTATGAGTACAGTTCTTGAAAATAGAGAACCATTTAAAACAGTACTTGGGTATGCCCTTGTGAAAGATGAAAAAGGTCAGGACATGCATAAGAGTGCTGGAAATGCGATATGGTTTGATGATGCGGCGGAAAATATGGGAGTTGATGTAATGAGATGGCTATACGCCTCTCATAATCCCTTTACCAATTTACTTTTTGGCTATAATATTGCTAATGATATCAGAAAGAAATTGATAACTTTGTGGAATTCATACTCATTTTTTACAACTTACGCCGAGATTGATAATTTTAACTTGAAGGATTTTGAAGTTAAGTATGAAGAGTTATCAGAACTGGATAAATGGTTGCTTGCTAGGTTACATATGCTATATAAGCATGCTAAAGAGAGCTATGATGAATATATTATACATAAATTCATGGTACAGGTTGAAAGTTTTCTTGATGATTTATCCAATTGGTATATAAGAAGAAGTAGAAGGCGTTTCTGGAAGTCTGAGGATGATAAAGATAAAAAATGTGCTTATTTTACATTGTATCATGCACTAAAGGGACTAATAACTGTTTTGGCTCCGATAGTTCCGTTTGTCACAGAGGCTATTTACCAGAATCTTGTTAGAGGTATTGAAGAAGACGCACCTGAAAGTGTCCATCTGTGTCCCTGGCCATTACCTAGTGAAAGATATATAAAAGAAGACTTAATACATAAAATTGATGCGGTTATTAAGATTGTAAGTCTCGGTAGGGCAGCACGAAACAAAGCTAACATTAAGGTTCGTCAGCCTTTAAGGAAAATCTATGTCAAACTCCCTAGCAGTTTAAAAAGAGAAGAAATTTCAAAAATATCGGTGCAGATACTGGAAGAATTAAACATTAAGGATATAGAATTTATTGACGATGAGATGGAATTTGTTGATTATGATGTGAAACTAAATTATAGTGTACTTGGTCCTCGTTATGGTAAAGATTTGAGCAAAATTAATAAGGTAATTTCTACCTTTGATAAATCTCTTATTTATAAAAAAATAAATTCTGGTGGTAGTATAGAACTAAATCTCGGAGATAAAAAAATATTTTTGACAGGTGATGATTTAATAGTTGAAAAAAAAGATAAAGACAAGTTTGCATCTGCAGAAGATAATGGTTATTTTGTGGCTATAAGTACGGAACTTGATGATGATTTAATCAGAGAAGGGCAGGTCAGAGATTTGATAAGGCATGTTCAGATGATAAGAAAAGAAGCCAATCTTGAAGTTGACGATAGAATTGAAGTTAGTATTCAACTGCCAGATGATCTGGAATTATCATTGAAAAATTTTAAAGATTACTTTATGACGGAAACATTATGCGAAAAGTTGAATTTTAAGTATAATGATGAGGGTGAATATTCAAAGACTTTCAAGATGGGTAAAAGAGAAATAAAAGTAAGTATAAAAAGATTAGCATTAAATGAGAGGTGAAATATGGCGAGAAAGAAAAGGCTAAGTGATGAGGAACTTCAATACTACAAAAATATCTTGCTAAAAAAAAGGGAAGAAGTAATTGAGAATATTAGAAAATTAGAAGAGATAACTATAAATGATCAGTCAAAGCAAGAAGGTACTTATTTTGATTCAACTTATGCGTATCATATGGCAGACGTGGGCACAGATGCTCAGGAGAGAGAAAAAGCATTCCTGTGGTTATCTCGAGAAAATAAGTTTTTAAAACATATTGATGCAGCACTGCAAAGAATTGAAACGGGAGAATACGGTTTTTGTATAGAATGTGGAGACAAAATACCGAAGGAAAGGTTGGAAGAGGTTCCACATACCCAGCACTGTGTGAAGTGCAAAAATAAGCCCAAATAACCTGGAATTAATATTATTAAATTTTTTACCCACATTTTTAATGTGTAAATCATATAGAGAGAGTTTCAATATAATTGTTGATAATGAGGTAACATCTAGATTAGATAAGTATATTTCATCGAAAATTGATATTTCAAGGAGTAAAATATCTAAACTCATTAAGGACGGAGACATTCTGGTGAATAATCATATTGTACGGCCAAATTACAGAGTTCGTACAGGTGACGTAGTGTTGATAAATTTGCCCGAACCAGAAGAGATAGAAATTACACCAGCAAATATACCACTGGATATTATCTACGAGGATGAATTTTATATAGCAATCAATAAAAAACCAGGGATTGTGGTACATCCAGGCGCTGGGAATTTTCACAATACATTGGTAAGTGGACTATTGAATTATACACGTAATTTAAGCAAGGTTGGTGGTGAATTTAGACCTGGAATAGTTCATAGACTCGATAAGGATACGTCGGGAGTCTTAATAGTTGCAAAATCAGACGAAGCACACTGGAAACTGTCGGAAATGTTTGCTAATAGGCAAGTACACAAAGAATATTTAGCATATATATGGGGCACAATTAGAGATGATCATGGAGTTATATGTAAACCGATTGATAGGAGTAAGAAAAATAGAAAAAAATTTGTAGTATCTGAGGGTGGGAAAGAAGCAATTACCGAGTTCAATGTAATAAAGAAGTACAATTGCATAACGTATGTGTCTTTAATATTAAAGACGGGTAGGACTCATCAGGCAAGAGTTCATATGAAGTATATTGGACATCCAATTGTGGGTGATAGAGAATACGGATGTTACAGTTTTGGCGGTATTCGTGTAAATAGAAGAGATAGAGAGTGTATAAATAAGATTAGAAATGTAGTCGATAGACACCTATTACATGCCTATCGACTAAAGTTTTTTCATCCTTTTTTTGAAAAGGATGTTTCTCTGGTCGCTCCGATCCCAGAAGATTTTGAAATGATTGAAAAAATTCTAAAAGAATGTTATAATACTTAGTAATGAAGAACATCGATCAATACCTCAGTTTGTTTAAAGACTTTCTTAATATTGAGCGTGGATATTCCAGTAACACTATTGAGTCTTATGAAAGAGATATTTTGCAATTTCTAAGATATATAGAATCTGAATACTTCTCTGGAGGGGAAATAGACCTTAAAAAGCTGGATAGAAGTCATATCAGGGAGTATCTGGGTGTACTCGATAGTATTGGCCTTGAGAAATCTTCAATCTCAAGGAAACTGTCATCACTTAAATCCTTTTATAAATTTTTAGTAACACATGGTTATGTTACGAATAATCCAGCAATTAGAATAAGGTCACCAAAGCTTGCAAAGAAATTACCTACAGTGTTGAGTGAAAAAGAAGTCTTTGACGTTCTTGATAATATCACCCCATATGATTTTATAACAAGCCGGAATAAATCAATAATAGAATTATTATATGGGACAGGTATAAGATTAGGTGAGTTGGTTTGGTTAAATTGTATTGATCTTGATAAAAGGAACTATTTGATCAGAGTATTTGGCAAAGGGAAAAAGGAAAGAATGGTGCCAGTTGGAGAGAAAATAATAAAATCGATTGATGAATATTTTAAATATAGAAAAATTGACTTTGGAATGCCACATTTTGATAGTCCCTTATTCATAAGTAAAAGAGGGAGAAGATTATCTCGCCAAATGATTCAAGTGATTGTTAAGAAATATTTGGAAGAGGTTTCGGAGAAGGAACATTTAAGTCCACATGTATTAAGGCATACCTTTGCAACGCATATGTTAGATAGGGGAGCTGATATAAATTCCGTTAGAGAGCTATTAGGACATAGTAAATTATCTACCACGCAAATTTATACCCATTTAAGTATTGGGAGATTAAAAGAGATATATAAAAATGCACATCCTCATGCAAAATAGAAAAAAGAAAGGAGAAGCTATGCAGATTGAAATTACATCGAGACATGCAGAAATTTCAGATCGAGTAAAAGAATATTTGAAAGAAAAGGTTGAAAAACTGTCGAGATATTATCCAAATATTGTAAATTGTCAAGTTGTGCTTGATAGGCAAAAAGAAGGTGAAATGGTTGAGGTCAATTTGCATATTTCCGGAAAAAATTTTATAACAAAAGTAACAACTGATAATCTTATAAAATCTATCGATACTGCTATCGATAAGATAGAGGTTCAATTAAAAAAATTTAAAGAAAAAAGGTATGAAAAATGATTCAGGAACCATTAACTGTAGGTCGATTATATAAAGATAATAAAAAAAAATTAAGGTTAAGACAGTTAAATTGTGAAATTGGCAGGGACAGACTTTTAAAATCCTATCAATTAAATCGTCCTGGATTGGAACTTGCCGGTCACTGGGAATATTTTGATGAGAAAAGAATTCAGGTTTTCGGTTTGAAGGAAAAAAAATATTTTGACAGGCTTAATGAAGAAGAAATAGGGGAAATTTTTAAAAAGTTAGTTTCATACAATATTCCTGCAATTATTTTTGCCCACAGTACAAAGCCACCAATTCCAGAAATTCTGGATATGGCAACAAAAAGAAATATTGGGGTATTTGCAACTTCGATTACAACAAGTGATATTATTGCATTTTTAATGGATTATCTTGATTGGAATCTTGCTCCATCTTCAGTATTGCATGGGTCACTTGTTGATGTTTATGGAGTTGGTATATTGTTGACTGGAAGAAGTGGCATCGGGAAAAGTGAGATTACCCTGGACCTCGTTGAGAGGGGACATCGGCTTGTCGCTGATGATCTTGTGAAAGTTATAAGAAGAGCTGATAATGTTTTGATTGGGATGGGGTTAGATTTTTACGAACATCAGATTGAGATACGTGGTGTTGGGATAGTGGATGTGAGCAGTATGTTTGGCATAAGGGCAATAAGAAAGCAGAAAAGAGTTGAAGTTCAGGTAGAGCTTGAGGATTGGAGTAAGCTTGATAATTATGAACGAATAGGGACGTCAGAAACACGAATTAAGATACTTGATGTTGAAATTCCCCTTGTGAAGCTGCCAATATACCCGGGGAAAAATATTACAGTGATAATTGAAGTTATTGCTATGAATCACCTGCTTAAAACTTATGGTAAATACATGGCAAGGGATTTTGAGAAAAAGTTATTTAAGAAATTGCAACAAAAAGCACGTGATAAGGAGTTAAAGCAATATTTCAAAAAGGATTTTGAATAGTAATGGGGTAATGGGTATGATTGATGTAATAATTCCTGCAGCAGGATTAGGTAAAAGATTAAGACCAATTACGTTATCGATACCCAAAGTCTTGTTACCGGTAGCAGATAAGCCGATTCTTGGACACATTCTTGACCGACTAAAAAATCTGGAGATCCAAGAGATAACAATAGTAATAGGTTATCTTGGGAACCAGGTAGTAGAGTATGTGATGGAAAATTATAAGGGCAGAAAGTTTAGATTCGTTGAACAGAAGGATTTACTGGGTCTTGGACATGCGGTAAGATTGGCTTTAAAAAAGAAAAGAACGCCTGTGCTTATTGTTCTAGGTGATACGATTATTGATGTTGATTATAAAAAAATTATAAATAAAGGGGAAAATACAATTGGCGTTATGGAAGTTGAAAATCCAAGGCGGTTTGGAGTAGTGGAGGTTAACGGGAGAAAAATTGTTGATTTAGTTGAAAAGTCGGAAAATCCACCGAGCAATCTTGCTATTGCTGGTGTCTATTATTTTAAGGATCAGTCATTATTAAAAAAAGGTATTGATGAAATAATGAAAAAAGGGGTAAAAACAAAAGGTGAATACCAGCTTACCGATGCAATGAGAATGCTCATAGAAAAGGGTGTTGATTTGTGGATAGAACCCATAGATGCTTGCTATGACTGTGGTACTCGAGAAGCATTGCTTGAGTCAAATAGAGTTTTATTGAATAAGTTTAAAACAGCTATTTATTCCTTTAAAGATTCTATAATAATACCGCCTGTATATATTCATCCCGATGCGGATGTAAGAAAATCCATAATAGGACCATATGTGAGTATAGGTGCTAATACTATTATAGAGTATTCAATAATCAAGGATTCAATAATCGATAAGAATTCCACCGCTAGGGAAGCAATAATTAAGGAAAGTCTCATTGGAAATAATTCTCATATTAGGGGGTCTTCGGTTATTCTTGAAGTTGGTGGTTATCCTTCGATGGATTTAGCTTGATTTTACAAAAAAGTATGAATAGTTTTGTCTGATTTATTTTTAGAATAGGAGGAAATGATAATATGAAAAAGTTTAGATTTACTTCAGAATCGGTTACTGAGGGGCATCCGGATAAAATATGTGATCAAATTTCTGATGCCATTCTTGATGAGATAATAGCCAAGGACCCTGATGCAAGGGTGGCATGTGAAGCATTAACCACGACCGGAATGGTCCTTGTCGTTGGTGAGATTAGTACAACCTGCTATGTTGATATTCCACAGGTAGTAAGGAATACTCTTGATTACATAGGATATAATAATCCAGATTTTGGTATTGATGCAAAGACATGTGCTGTTATAACATCTATTCATGAACAAAGTGAGAATATAGCAATAGGAGTAACAGAGACAAACGATAAAGAGCAGGGAGCCGGCGATCAGGGGATGATGTTTGGTTTTGCTATTGATGAAACTCCAGAGTTGATGCCACTTCCTATTTCACTTGCACACCGGTTGACAAGGCGACTAGCAGAGGTCAGGAAGAAAGGTATTTTAAACTGGGTCAGGCCGGACGGTAAAGCACAGGTCACAGTTGAATACGAAGATGGAGAGCCGAAATGGGTACCGAGCGTAGTAATTGCAGTTCATCACAATCCTGAGGTTTCTCATAAGCAGATTGTTGATGATATTAAAAATTATGTAATATATCCAGTGCTTGGTGAATATGTATCCAAGGAAACAAAGTTTTATATAAATGCAACTGGTATTTTTACAATTGGTGGACCTCAGGCAGACTCTGGAGTTACAGGCAGGAAAATAATTGTTGATACCTACGGTGGTATGGGTCGTCATGGAGGCGGAGCTTTTTCTGGTAAGGACCCATCCAAAGTTGATAGATCAGCTTCATATATGGCAAGACATATAGCAAAGAACATAGTAGCAAGTGGATTGGCAAAGAAGTGCGAAGTTCAACTTGCCTATTCAATTGGTATTGCCAATCCAGTCTCTGTATTCGTAGATACTTTTGGTACTGGAGAGGTTGATGAACAAAAATTAGCTAAGGCTGTTATGGAAATTTTTCCATTAAAACCAGCGCAGATAATTAAATATCTAAATCTTAAGAGACCAATTTATCTTAAAACTGCAGCATATGGACATTTTGGAAGAGAGAACGATGAGGATTTTACTTGGGAAAAGCGTAATATGGTTGAAAAATTAAAAGATTATTTTGGGGTGAATTAATGGAAGGTAAAGTAAAAGATGTAGGATTAGCGGATTTAGGGCGCCTGAAAATAGAATGGGCAGAAGCGCATATGCCTGTCTTAATGGCTCTGAGAAAAAAGTATGAGAAGGATAAGCCTTTGAAAGGTATGCGTATAAGCGGGTGTCTCCATGTGACGAAGGAAACAGCTGTTTTAATAAGAACTCTTGTGGCTGCTGGTGCTGAAGTTGCGTGGAGTGGATGTAATCCTTTAAGCACTCAGGATGATGTTGCTGCAGCTTTGTATGCCGATGGGATTCCTATCTGGGCATGGAGAGGCTTATCCGTTGATGAATTTTACTGGTGTATCAGACAGGTGATAAAGCAAAAGCCAACACTTACCCTTGATGACGGTGCTGACCTGATTTTTACATTGCATAGAGAATATAAAGATATTGCAAAGCAGGTTGTTGGAGGATCTGAGGAGACAACGACAGGGATTACTCGTCTGCGAGCGATGGCTGATGATGGAGCTCTACTTTATCCTGTAGTAGCGGTAAACGACGCAGAAACAAAGTGGGATTTTGATAACGTATATGGTACTGGACAGTCAACTATTGATGGTATATTAAGATCAACAAATATTTTATTTGCAGGAAAACAGGTGGTAGTATCTGGATATGGGCACTGTGGAAAAGGTGTTGCAATAAGAGCAAAAGGAATGGGTGCTAATGTTATAGTAACAGAAGTCAAACCAACAGCTGCTTTGAAGGCTACCCTTGATGGATTTAGAGTAATGCCCATGGATGAAGCCTGCACTATTGGCGATGTATTCATAACGGCTACAGGAATGAAAGATGTAATCGTTGGTAGACATTTTGAAAAAATGAAGGATGGTGCTATTGTTTGTAATACAGGGCATTATAACTGTGAGTTGAATCTTGATGATCTGGAAAAAATGACGGTTGAGAAGAAAGAAATGAGATCAAATTGTGTATTGCGTGTATTAAAAAATGGTAAAAAAGTCTTTGTATTGGGTGAAGGAAGGCTCATAAATCTGGTAGGAGCGGAAGGACATCCATCAGAGGTTATGGATATGTCCTTTGCAAATCAGTTTTTATCAATGATTTACCTTTCGAAAAATGGAGACAAACTTGAAAACAAAGTTTATCGTGTCCCTGATGAGCAGGATCAGGAAATAGCAAGGTTGAAACTTGAGACAATGGGAATTAAAATAGATAGCCTGACAGAAGAGCAAATGAAGTACAAGACCAATTATCAGGAAGGGACATAGCAAAATATAAAAGTTTGTGAAAAAATTTTTTACCAAAAATATAATAATCTTCATTTTGTTCATTTGTGTCACTCTTTATTATTGCGAATTTAAACTGCCACCTGAACCATCTTTGCCGTCATCATGGGAAATAAGGGCACTTTTCCCCTTTTATGAAAATTCATATAACCTTAAAGAATTACTTAAAGATGATGACATAATTGCTGATACATCCGGGATATTACACTATAGTAAAATCATTCCAGCGACTGTAAGCGACTTCCCCGATAGCTTCTGGATAATGAATACATATGGAATAAATGAGGGATTTTCTACTGATCAGGCAGTTCAAATTGAAGATGGTAGCTATGTTATAATGCGCCGTATACCAATATATTTTGATACATCAAAGGTTTTTATCAAAGAAGGGATACTATCCAATAATAGCGATTTTAATCATATAATGATACATTTTACTAGTTCTAATCCTGCACCAGAAACGTTATTCATAGCTGTATTTTCGTCTAACATTCATAACGTTGATCGAAATGAAACCTTAGCAAATATGGCTATACCACCCGGGACGACAGAAGATAGCATGTTTGTCGATTTAAGAAATGATACAGTTTTTAATGTTGTCGACGCTGATACAGTGAATTCGCTCTTACTTGAGATTGTATTAAATTTTAGAAGTGTGGAATTAATTAATAATTCTTATAATTTCAGTTTGTCTATTCAACCTTTACCCTTAGAGTTCAATCAGTTGACGGGAAGAGTGATCTCAAGTACGGAAGTGTCAAGTATTTCATTTGTAAATAATCCAGAAACATCGGATACAATTGACTTTAGTGATTGTATTCTGGCACTTCATTTATCAGGTAATTTTAACCAGTTTGATTTGATGAGGTTAAACCTGTTTACAGTTGAGCACGGAGAGAGAAATCATTTTTATACAAAACTTTTCACTCCATCAAGTGTTATTACTCTTGATTCGTTAGGTGTTATAAATACATTTCCAGATAGTATTGTAATGGAGTTGTTGTGTTATAGTAAGCTGAATACATACTATAGTACAAGTTCTTTAATAACACCTAATATTAATGCGGAACTAGTTATTGATATTCCTTTTAAGATTTTACTAACTGATACAATAAGAATTAATGGTGGGAAAGCAACTGAGTTCTATATAGAAGATTCAACCACAAAAAGAAAATTGCAAAAATGTCAAAAGGGTGCAAGTCTTGAAGCAGATGTTTTTAATAATACTCCATTGGAAGGTATTGTTGGATTTATTCACACTAATTATAATTTTACCGTTTATGATAGTATAAACTTTGATAGTTTATTAGCTATTGACTCTATTTTTATTGATACCGTTGGTAGTATTATGTTTGACTCAAGTGGGGGAAAGCAGTCTGACTATTATATTAATTATGAAAAAACATCCAGATTACTATCAGATGGTGAACATTTTCTTATACCTTTTTTCGAATTTTATCCGGGTGGGGATTCCATTTTAACATTAAAGCAAGATCAGAATATTATAATAAAATCCTATATTAGATTTTATTTCGATCCGGACAGCCTAGTAGAGTGAGGGAATTAAAATTATGGCATTAAGATCTGTAATAGTTACATTTTTGCTCGCTATTGATCTCCTCGGTTTTTATTTACCAAATCCTGTTGCCCTTTCTATGGGAGAAGCAATGACGGCATATGCTCATGGTATAAATTGTCTTGGTTATAATCCTGCTAATCTTGCTTTAAATGAGCAGGGACACATTAATATTTTATTAGCCTCGAGTGTAAATTTTTCTTTATCAAATAATGCCTTTTCACTTGAAGATTATTCTGCTTTCGCCGGGGAAAATGCTGGAGTTACGGGGAAAAATAATCAAGGATTGATTGCTGAGCTTGTTTCTGATGAATGCTGGGAATCTTTTTCCATAATGAATATCCCTCTTTTCAAGATATCATTTGGTAATAAAGCCATATCATCAGAGTATTTTTATTTAACGGAATATGGTTTATCGAAAGATTTTATAGAAGTTTTATTCGGTGAGATGGAAAAGGGCAGAGATTATAAATATGAAATTTCAGGGAATGAATTTATTGGGTTAAAAAATGGATTATCAATTGGGTTCCCTGTGGGAAATATTTGTCTAGGGGTATCAGTGTATTATATCCAGGGATTGGCAGGTATAAAAATAGATCCAGATAAATCTAATGGGTATATTAAAATTGATACTTCAAAATTTGTAATTAGCGGTAGCGGTAGTTTTGTACTGGATCAATATATAGGGGCTGAAGGGTTCTCATCGGACATAGGGTTGTTATTCCCGAATTTTTTTGGATGGCGGATTGGTTTAAGCATCATAAATGTTGGTGGAATTTTGAAATTAAATGTACCAACATTTATATCAATGCGATATGGGGAGATTGCTTTAAAAAAATTAGGTGATAGTTTTAATAGAAGAAATAATGTATCTGATCTTGATTTCGATGGTTCGACATACAGTTATGAATTTATAGTTAGAGAAGTGAACGGGCAGAAAATTATTGATTCCGATAGTTCTATTTCGGATTTTTTTGTAAGTAAAAGGGAGGTTAAAAAAAATAATACAACTCCATTAGAAAGAATACCACTAGTATTGCGATTTGGAGTATCCAATAAATGGGAAAGATTGATCTTAAATATTGATTTAATATCTACCTTTGGGGATGGTTACTTATACAAGCAGGGGTGGCAGTTAGCATGTGGAGCGGAATTTAATAAGGTTTTGGGATTCCCCATAAGAACAGGATTAAATATTGGCGGCTATAAAGGAGTGGCATTATCGGTTGGTTCAATTGTTAAAATCGGTTTTATAAATATAGATTGGGCAATAGCATTTCACAGGGGTTTGTTTATCCATAAGATAAAAGGAATTGATTTTGGACTTAGTATTTCAATTAATAAATAGTACAGTATGTTGAAATTGTTTAGATATCATCTTTTAATAATTGTATTAATTACTATTGCTGTTATAAAGTGTACATATGAACCGTTACCGGAGCCAGAAGTGCCTGAATTCAATACTAAGATAAATATACCTCTTCTTGAAGTTGATTATAAGTTTACTGAACTGGTAGATCCAGAGAACAATATTCTATCAAATGTTGATAGCGATTATATATATTTTAGATTTCAAGGCGATATCGATACCACAACTCTGACAAGAGATATATTTGTTCTTCCTGTAAATATGAGTTTTGAAATAACTCAATCATTTGAAGAGATTGACCAGAGCTACTTTAATTTAAATATATCACACACAGAGAGGTTTAGATTATCTGAAGTACTTAATGAACATCTGCCATCAGATTATAACATTGTTGTAGACTCCATTCCCAGAATGACAATGTTTGATAGTCGACAAGGGTTCAGAGTATTCGATAAATATGGGATACCTTTTTTTAAAAGGGTCGATTATGTAACGATAGGAGATGGCGATTTATTTGTAACAATTGATAATCGACTTGGTTTAGATATTTCACCTGTTATAATACAGATTGTTGATACTCGAGGAAATGTTATTTATAATGCCAGTCATGATATAATAGAGTCAGGAACTACAATTGAAGACGGTGAATATGGTAATCTTGCAGGAGTTAGTATTGCTGATTCTATTTATTTTATAATAGCAGCTGAGATACCAGGTACTGATGGACAACCTCATACAATCCCTGCAGGAACAGACCCGTATGCAAGTCTTTCGGTAAGTTTAAATGTAAGGGAGGTAGAGAGTGTTACTGGAATTCCAAAGCCTATAAGTTTTGATATAAGGCGGAAATTACCTAAATCAAAGAATACAGTTATTAATGCTGTACTGGCAATGACTCAAACTAACCCACAAGATACAAATTTTTTAAAGATAACATATAACAATAATACAGATCTGAACTTATTGAATAAAGTGACTTTATTGAATTTCTACGATGAGGATGGGGTGGTAGCTCTGGAGAATACTATTTCCGGTGGTACACAGATAATAAGTAAAAAGAGACTGGATGGTGATACATTGAGGAATCCAGATGGTGTTTCTGTTGTCGATTCTATATTTATTAAAGCTGAATTTGATTTTTTACCAAATGCCGAGGATACATTGGTTACTATAAGAATCGGAAAAGGAGCTGGTGGATTAGGTATTAATCTTTATATATCAAATATGTTGTTAAGTGAAATTACGGGATTTTTCAATTTATATTTTGATATTCCTCCGATGACTATAAGAAATATACCCGAAGGTCTGGATTTCGTAAAGTTTAAATATGCTTATCTATTGATTACAATATATAACCAGATTCAGACATCAACCTACCTCAATCTTGATCTGAATGGATATAAGAATGGTAATGTTGCCAAGACAATAACAGTAGAAGACACAATAACAAAGGCTACTGACGCAATCCCTGTTTCTGAGTCTATTATAAAAGTTAATGTTGCCCCGTTATTTAACTTATTGCCGGACTCGATAGAAGTAACAGGTGTTGCCTATATTCCATCAAACGATACATCAAGGCTACAAGTGGGTAAATCTTTCTGGGGCAGTTATGAGGTAAATGTTCCATTTGTAATGAAAACAAAACCTGTTACTTTTATTCCCGTAAAATCGACCGTTCTGGAGCCTGTTGATGAAGACACAAGACAGAGGATAAAAACTGGGCTAGTCTCAGCGGAGGTAATGTATAATGTTGAAAATGGATGTCCTTTGGCGGGGACTTTACAACTATTATTCTCTAATTTTGATTATTTTCCTCTTGATAGTAGTGAAGAAAATCTTGACTCCGGGTATGTCTGGATTAATGATTCTCTTTTTGCAGATACTGATACTGGCTTAGTATATATATCAATCGATACACTATTTGGAGTACGACTGCCTAAAGCTGAAATTGATCAGGTAGATGGTTCGGTTAAAAATCCAGGTTTTATTTCTGAGTCGTCGGTACTTGATACAGTCAAACTATTTAGGATAATCGAAGATAAAGTTCATTACATAAGACCACGTATATTTTTAGATAGTACTTCAACATATGTTAGAGTATCTGATAGAAATATGGTCAAGATTTCATCATTACTTTCTATTACGATCAGCTCAGAAGGATTGTTAAAATAGCGAATATTATGAAATACAAACTGCTAATTCTTATCCTCTTTATAACACTTTCTATTTTATATTCCCAGACTCGCACAGATCCGAGGGAGATGGCATTATGTGGTGCCTATGCAGTTGAATCCCGTGGGCTATTTTCCGTAGGGTATAATCCTGCTAACCTTGCAATAAGACAAGAGAAAGACAGGATTAGAATCATTGGTGGATTTGCTCTAAATATTAATAATAATTTTTTAACAATATATCGCTATAGAAAATATAACGGGCAGGATTTTGAAGCTAATAATGGGGCATTAAAAAAGAGTTTCCTTGCTTCTTTACCATCATCTGGATGGCGTATTTTTGCTGGATTTCACCTACCGATACCGCTTGTAAACTATTCTTCTGGTAATAAAGCTTTTACCTATGATTTGTTGTTTATAACGGATATTGGCATTGCAAAAGATTTAATAAGAGTGTTAATTGATAGTAATCCAATAAATGAGAAACTTGATCTTACGTTAAAGGAAGAGGCAATAGGTATTGGTCAATGGGCATTTTCCTTTGGTATCCCATTTGAAAATTTCAATATCGGGTTTTCTTTTAAATATCTTCAGGGGTTAATTTATATGGGGTTTAATCCTGATTCATCGTATGGATATTTAATTACCTATTTTACGGACGAAAAGAATTATATAGAGGGGGAAGGTTATTATCTTTTCCAGCAGACAATTGGAGGAATGGGATATAGCTTTGACTTTGGAGTTACCACTAAGCTTATAAATGGATACAGGTTTGGATTATCTATTATCAACCTGTTTGGGAGGATATACTGGAACAAAAGGGTACTCCTGAATAGCTTACTTGATACTGATGAGATACTATTAATGGATGGTAATTATTATAAGTATGAGTTTAAAATAAATGAGGCACGCTTCGGGAGATTTTTTAGAGGTGTATCTTATGATGAGGTATTTAGTGGGAGAGGGACAGAGTTCAAAGATACTACAAAATTCGTTATGAGATACCCAGGTTTATTCAGGATAGGATTTAGTAAGAGATTTAATGATGTTGTGATATGCTCTGATATTATAGCTGGTTTCGAGGATCGGCTTTATAGCTTTGGAAAATGGAAATGGGCTATAGGATTTGAAATATTGAGAGCTGTTAATCGACCTGTTAGAATTGGCTTTGGTATTGGTGGAAAAGAGATGAGGGAAGTGGCAATAGGTAGTGGTTTTTATGGTGGTCTTGTAAATATTGATTGGGCTATAGGGTTCTGCAATAGTATTGTAATAAGAAAAATGCAAGGGATAAAATTTTCTATAATGGTATATACACGACGATAAGCGCAATGTCTCAATGCAGAATGCAGAATGCAAATTGAAAAATGCAAAATCGCCTTTTGTCAGATTTGGCTTTTGTATTCAAAATGTAGACAGAAATAAATTTGACTTTTGCACTTTGCAATCTTCATTTTGCAATTGCCGTAAGGCTATCTTGCCCTTCGGGAAATCGCCATCGGCGACTTCGTGAATACAAGACGTTAAGCGCAAAGGCTCAATGCAGAATGCAGAATGCAAATTGAAAAATGCAAAATCGTCTTTTGTCAGATTTGGCTTTTGTATTCAGAATGTAGACAGAAATAAATTTGACTTTTGCATTTTGCAATCTTCATTTTGCAATTGCCGTAAGGCTATCTTACACTTCGGGAAATCGCATTCGGCGACTTCGTTAATACAAGACGTTAAGCGCAATGTCTCAATGCAGAATGCAGAATGCAAATTGAAAAATGCAAAATCGTCTTTTGTCAGATTTGGCTTTTGTACTCAAAATGTATACAGAAATAAATTTGACCTTTGCACATTGCAATCTTCATTTTACAATTGCCGTAAGGCTATCTTGCCCTTTGAGAAATCGCATTCGGCGACTTCGTGAATACAAGACGTTAAGCGCAAAGGCTCAATGCAGAATGCAGAATGCAAATTGAAAAATGCAAAATCGTCTTTTGTCAGATTTGGCTTTTGTACTCAAAATGTAGACAGAAATAAATTTGACTTTTGCACTTTGCAATCTTCATTTTGCAATTGCCGTAAGGCTATCTTGCCCTTTGAGAAATCGCATTCGGCGACTTCGTGAATACAAGACGTTAAGCGCAATGTCTCAATGCAGAATGCAGAATGCAAATTGAAAAATGCAAAATCGTCTTTTGTCAGATTTGGCTTTTGTACTCAAAATGTATACAGAAATAAATTTGACCTTTGCACATTGCAATCTTCATTTTGCAATTGCCGTAAGGCTATCTTGCCCTTCGGCGACTTCGTTAATACAAGACGATAATCGCAATGTCTCAATGCAGAATGCAGAATGCAAATTGAAAAATGCAAAATCGTCTTTTGTCAGATTTGGCTTTTGTACTCAAAATGTAGACAGAAATAAATTTGACTTTTGCATTTTGCAATCTTCATTTTGCAATTGCCGTAAGGCTATCTTGCCCTTCGGGAAATCGCCTTCGGCGACTTCGTGAATAAAATACGATAAATTTATTTATTGTCTTATTTTGTAAAACATATAACCCCCTGCAAATAAGTAAATCAGATTAGCGATCCAGACAGATAAAAAAGGGGATAGTACCTTGTGATAGCCAAGGGATTGCCCGAATTTTACTAATCCGTAGTATATAAAAATTGCAAGCAGGCTAAATCCGGCGCCAAAGGCAATGTCTTTCCTTGGTCTATAAACTGATATTGGGATCCCGATGAGTATAACTAGGAAGCATGTCAGTGGGAATGCGTATTTATAATGGAGGTTAACTTCCCACCTAGTTGTGTCATTACCACTTGATTTTATCTTTTTTATAAACCTTCTGAGTTCATTGATTTTCATCCCTTCAGGGTCTAATGTCATATATTTTACATCTGCTGGCTTTATACTTAGTTTTATCAGGCTATCGGTTCCTGTCTTTGCTACTATAGGTTGACCCTCAGAGTCGAGCTCCCGATATACATAATTCTTTATTCGCCAATTTTGCCTTTCGTTGTCCCAGTGAAGTAATTTTGAGTCAATTCTTTTTAAAAGTCTATTTTCTTCAAAATACTGGATTGAGATTTCTTTCCCGTAACATGCTTCGACGTTGTACCATTTTATAAATATATTGCAATTTTCAGAGTCCTGGAAGGATAGATCAGTCAGTATATTTTTTTTTCTATATTTTGAACGTTTTAATTCATTTCTTTCAATTTCAATTCTTTTTCTATTGGCGGGGATTACTACGTGGTCCTCAAATAAAAAGGAAAAAATTGTGAACATCAACCCAAGAATTAGTATTGGTAGAGAGACTCTGTACATACTGATTCCGGCTGATTTTATAGCTGACAGTTCATTATTTTTCTTCATGAAACTTATTGAGAATACTGTTGCAATTAATAGCGACATTGGTAATGCTATGCTGATGAAAAATGGTAACTGATAAGTATAGTAAAATAATACCATTTTCACAGTTAACTGGTTCTTAATATATATGTCAATTTTTTCAATTAAATCGACAATTATAAATATGAATATAAATGTCAATATGACCAAAATAAATAGTTGGAGAAAAGATTTTAGTACAAATTTGTCCAGAACTTTCATTTTCAAAATCTTATTAATTGGTAAAAATCAGTTAAAATTATCAATTACTTGGTTGATTTAAAATTCATTTCTTTTAATTTATTCGATTAATTTTTTGAGCATTATGATTAAAAATTTATTTAAACTAATTCTTGTCACAATGTCATTATCATCAGCTATCAGTCCAAGATGGAGTGATGAGTTTCATATAAATTTCCCAAAAATCGTGTTGAGGAATATCCCATTTAAAGTTGAATTTGAAGTTCCAGATCAATATATACATGAAAGTTTGGTTTATAGAGTTGAGAAGAATATTGATACAGTATTAGTAAAAAATAAATTTTTTAGTGTAGAAAATTTGATTTTTTCTAAGACTGGAAAGAATATACTTGAAATAACAGCAAAGGATTTCTATAAGAGATATTCTATTCGCGTTATCCCTGGGTTTATAGCCATTGTCCTTCCGCTGGTTGCGATATTGTTTGCACTTTTGGTAAGGGAGATGATTGTAGCACTATTTACAGGCATTTTTATCGGTGTGACAATCATTTATGATTACAATGTTTTTAAAGGATTCCTGTACACTTTGAGTGAATATTTAGTAGAAACGGTGACGAATCAGGAACATGCGACAATAATATTGTTTACGCTCTTATTTGGTGGGATGATTGGCGTTATTTCTAAAAATGGTGGTATGAATGGCATTGCTATGTCTGTATCTAAATATGCAAATAGTCGTCGTAAAGCTCAGTTAGCAACGCTATTGTTAGGACTATTTATATTTTTTGATGATTACTCGAATACACTGATTGTAGGCAATACAATGAGACCTTTTACTGATAAAATGAAAATCTCAAGGGAGAAACTTGCATATATCGTAGATTCTACTGCTGCACCAGTTGCATGTTTAGCGTTTATTAGCACATGGTCGGTTTTCCAGATGAGTCTTCTTGAAATACCTTTTGAAATTTATGGTATTAACAGAAGTCCTTATATAGTTTTTCTAAAATCAATTCCATTTAATTTGTATTGTTTGTTTGCTATATATGTTGTATTTCTGTTGATCATTTCAAAAAGGGACTTTGGTCCGATGTATGATGCGGAGGTAAGAGCTTATAAAGAGAATAAATTGTTAAGGGATGATGCCCAACCTTTGATGGATGACTCAAAATTTTATGCTAATAAAATAAAGAGAAAAGAAGGCAAATGGATTGATGGTGCGATACCTATTCTCGTGGTTATAATTGCAACTGTTATAAGTTTATATTTTACAGGGCTTTCGAATCTGAATGGTAAGTTAAAGAATATCATTAATATAATTGGAAGTTCAGATGCTTATTCGAGCCTGTTATGGGCATCGACTGTTGGTGGTATAACGGCGATAATTTTATCTCTTTTTAGAAAACTTTTAACATTGAGGGTGGCTATTGAAGGATGGTTATTGGGCTTGCGATCTATGTTGCTAGGAGTTATAATACTCGTATTAGCATGGACAATAGGACGGGTTTGTCTTGACCTAAAAACAGCTGATTATATAATAAATATAACAAAAAATATTATGAAACCCTGGCTCTTACCTTTTGTTACCTTTACTTCGGCTGCACTTGTGAGTTTTTCCACTGGCACTTCTTGGGGAACAATGTCGATTCTTGTCCCCCTTATATCACCATTAGCTCTTAGATACACAGATGGTAATCCGGATTCTATAATTTTCCTTTCCAGTTTCGCAGCTATATTATCAGGTGCTACATTTGGAGATCATTGCTCGCCCATTTCTGATACGACAATTTTATCCTCAGTGGCTTCGAGTTCAGACCATATTGATCATGTTAGAACTCAATTACCATATGCGATAACAGTTGCCATTTTTTCTGGTATTCTGGGTTATACTCTATTGGGTTTAGGATTGAATTATTTCATAATAATTTTTATTATATCAATGATACTGATTTTAGCTGTTTTTTTAATTGGTAAAGAAATAGATAATTAGTATTTTTTCAAATGGGAGATTAATATGCCTTTGTTAGAAGTTTGTATTGTAAATGATAGTCCAGTAGCGAATTATATAGGAAACCTATTAAAAAAACCTGATGCGGTGGTCTGGATTAAGATGCCGGGGCAAAAAAATAAGATATCTAATTTGGAGAGTGTTCTAAGCACTCAGATAAAAGCAGAATTTGAGACCCGAGAGGTTCAGCCAGGAGATATCCATGATTTTATAAAAGTATGCGAGCAGATTATAAAGGACTACCCACAGTACGATATAATATTGAATGCTTCCGGTGGTGACAGGATTCAGGCGATACTTGCCTACGATATTTTTATGAATGCAGGGAAAGAAGTTATATTGGTAGATACGGATCATTCCAGAATAGTTGATTTGAAATCCAAGGAAGTTAAATCTTTTCATGCAGCACTTACTGTGAATGAATATGCTGCACTATACGGTGTGAAAGTTTTATCAGGTACACGCTTTGATCCAGAGATTGGGAAGAGAAGTAGTTTGACATATTTTTTGGGAAATAATATAGAGAAGATTGTTCTTTTCATAGATAAGGTAAGAGCAGAGTGGAATGAACTGGGAGAAGAAAAACCTTCCAGACAGTGGAAACTGAATGATCGTTTCATAAAATTTACTATTAATTATGATGCTGAAAAAAAGGCGATGAAATTTAGGTATGGTCAGCAAGACAACGTTAAAACCTGTGAGATAGGAGGAAATGCCTATTCATATATTTTCAATGGTGGATGGTTGAGGGAGCTGGTTTTTCTCAGAGTGCATAGGTCTCAATATGATGATATAAGACTTGATGTTAAGCTTGACAGAAGCTCTCACTCACTTAGTCCAAAGGCAGAAGCAATTATTGATATCGCAATGCTAAGAGGGTGTAAATTTTATATATTTCAATGTTTTTCCTATCCTATAACAAGGGAATCTTTTATAGCCTTGAGATCTATTATTCATACAATAAATTTATTTAATGCTCAAGGTTATATATTCGTATCACATCAGCCAAATAGAAGTTTTATAGAAAATGCACGTGACAATGGTCTTCACGTAATTTCGGGAAAGTACATTGCAAACTTTAATATTTAAAAAAGTGTAATAAGCAATCCACCAGTTAATATAATTATACCACCAATTAATCTTTCTTTTATATTCTTTTCATTAAAAAATATCCAGCCAAACAGGATGGCAAAAAGAAGTGAGAAGCGTTTTAAAGAAATCATGTATGCAACCTGAATTTTTGAAATAGCTATAAAGTGAGTGATAGCCATTATCGCCATAAAAATTCCAATCATAATGTAGCTTTTGCTTCTTTTTAATATTTTTATATTCTTTTTTTTCGCCTCCATTATCGCAATTGGGGTAAAGAATATAGCAAGTAATGTAAAATAAAATGTCGACATAATAATAGCGTTGGAGTGTTGAATAGCTAGTTTCCCCAAGGTACCGGTAATTGAATATATTATTGCTACTAAAAACATTAGGAGTGAACCTTTATTCTTAAATATCGCTTTAAATGGTTCTAAAAAGCCATATCTAGCTCTATCAAGCTGGAGTATGTAAGTCCCCAGTGATACAAGAATCACACCGATGATCCCGTTGACAGAAAGAGTTTCGCCAAGAATTATTCTGGGTAGAAATAGTAAAAATATAGGTGTTAGTCCGAGATAGGGGACCGTAAGAGACAGAGGTGCCACTTTTATAGCATACATATACATATATGTTGATAGTAAATCCATGGCTACGCACAGAATAATAGCGATCCAGAAGGTTAGATCGAGTGATGGTATTTTGGTAAAGAAGAGTGTAGGGAGTAAAAAGGGTAAAGCAAATGCCTCACGTACCCATGCTATGATCAATGGTGATGAGAATTGAGATTCTTTCTTTGATACTGTGTCGGCAGCAGCAAAAAATAAACCTGATGTGATTGATAATATGTACCAGATCATAACTATACCATAAAACAGAGATGAAAAATAAGTTTTAAACGTTATAAATCAAAATAAAAAAGAAAAGGGAAGCCTTATTATTGGGCTTGGGCTTCCCTTTCTCGGGGTGGGGGTAGAAGCTAAAAATTTATCAGGTAACTTAGTTTTAGCATTATAGTATTAAATGGTGCTGCTTTTCTCAAAGATTTTAATTCTCTATCAAAATCAAATATCCCGAAACTATCGTAAGAATCAATATTCTGAGACCAAACTATGTAAAGAAGCGAGCCAGGTGAGTATTCCCATCGTATTACAAAGTTTGATCTATATTGCCTATAGTTAAAATTGGGATTATCAAAAGATATATCGGTATTACCATCTGTATCAATATCAATATTATAAACCTCATTTTCCTCATCGTAGTTTATTTGCGAAGGTGAGTAGGTGTAAAATCTTTTATCAAACTTATCAGCTCTTGGGTTGTTTACCTCTTTAAATTCTGAGTATTTTCCAGTAGCTATGAATGGTTCACAGTAAAATTGAAGAGAAAGATTTGGAGTGAGGGTATAATCCAATCGCATTTGGCATGAGATAACTTTTTGTTCTATTTTAGAAAATACGTAGTGATTTTTATTATCTACTTCAAAGCAATCTACCCACATCCAATTATTAACAGCGATTCTATAGGATGGTTCAATGGAAATTCTCATGTTTTGATGCGGACGAAGTGTCAAGTGAGGATTTATCCACCTGCTATAGGAATTATCTTTACTCTTTGATTGCCCGAGGAAAACGTTCCCTGCTATATTTTTTCTGTAATCAGATTTAATACCAAACCAGAAGTTATGACTTCTTGGATATTTAATAGAAGGACCTCCTCTTAATGCATTTGTTGAAATACCACTTAATTCAATGTTATAACCTGTGTGTAGTTCCCAGTAGTTTTTGAACTCAATATGAAAATTGACATTGCCTCCATTACCAAGATTAATTTTTTCAAAATTGAAAGCTGACCATTGGTTGAAATTAATCTGGTATTCTCTATAGAAATATTTTGGATTTGTTTGAACAAATGCCACCCATGTAAAATGGATAATTTGGTCAACCTGTTGCATATATCCGAGGTCATTTATCTCAAAACCTGGACTGGAGGTGACAAGACCTGAGGCAAATCTAAAATGTCCTCCTGCTATTTTACCAAAAGCTATTTTATTAGCATATCCTGTAAGGAATGTTCTATTGGAATCAAGATTTACATGTTTTGCATCCGGTCTTTGAAAGTACCTTGCCGAACTTTGCTGGGTCTCTATCATAGCTTCATTTGAGCCATGGACATATGAATATGCCAGTGCAAAGTCAATCATGTAATTTCTATTCCAGAATAAGTTGGTGAAATCAAATCCCATAGTTAGAGCTCTGTCTCGTAAAAAATTAAGTGCAGGATCATCAATCTTTCGGTATGTATAAGTTAAAATTCCCCCGAGAGTTGTATTTCCATTTCTAAAGTCCTTTTGAAGTCTTGCAACTGTATAATTCGTCATCGGTTCAACAACCTCTTTCTCTTTTCTACCTGATTTATATCTTATATACGCGTATTCACGGTCAGTTTGTGCATTGAGTATTCCAATTGATATTCCATTATTTGTTTTACCGGTGACTTTACTTGCGAAAAGAATTGTTGTCCAGTCGGGTTGATTACAGTAGACAGTATCAGAGCTTATGTCGGATTCTACATCTCGCTGAGGAGCTCGTCCTATTCTCCTTGAATAGAATAGGGAGTTTCGAGATAGATCTCCGTCGCCAATGCCAAGTGAGAAATTAAAAATATTTCTGCCTTCTATAAAAAATGGTCTTTTTTCAGGATAGAACGTTTCAAACGCCGTTAAGTTTAAAACACCTGGATCAGCCTCTACCTGACCAAAGTCAGGATTAACAGTCATATCCATAGTTAGATTATTTGTAATACCAATTTTTGCGTCTAATCCAAAGTTTCTTAAAATATCGTAATTGTTTTTATGTACTTCTGTCCTTAAAAGATTGGATAAGTTAATACCGCCAAGAGTATATGGGTATAGGTAAATTCTTTTTTGCCTTGGTATATCTGTGATTCCAATTAGGTTTCCATAGTGACTAACCCATCCAGTTTCATTTTTTGACCAATAAGTCCAATACTGTCTCTCATTCTTCCTGGCAATTTGTCTATAAACCTGTATACCCCACTGTCCTGTGTTATTATTAGAAAATCTCAACTCTTTCATAGGAATCTTGAATTCTACAAACCATCCGTTAGTATCAATTCTTGTATCACAAAACCATATAGGGTCCCAGCTCCGATCACTATTATTATCATCGAATCTAATCATATCCATTTTAACACCTATAGGATTTATCCGGAATTCGAAAGCTGTCCTGTTGTCATTGTAGCTGTCGATTGATACTGCGACCCAATCCGATGAAGAGTAAGAATCTCTTCGGGTAAGATATGCCTTTATTTTGTCTGGTTTCGAATCATAACAATAAACAAAGACATATAAAAATTTATTATCATAAGCTACCTGAAAATAAGTTGGTTCAGAACCAGGTTTCCCCTCCTCAGGTTCCCTTTGAATAAAACCTCCTGCTTTCTGTGCTCTTTGCCAGACAGGATCATCAGGTTTACCGTCAATTATTATTACTTCCCCAGGCATAAGCTTTTCTGCCTTTATTGTCTTTTCCGAGGGGAAAAGCTCAGAATAAACTATTGTTAAAAAAAGTAACCAGATAATTTCAAGTTTTCTTATCATTATATATAACCTCTTTTGTTTTCAATTTTCGTAAATGGGACTAAATAAAGTGGTCAAAAGTTGCCCGTGTAATTTAATAAATAATTTCTTTCTATTTCTTTTTCTTGTGATTTAATATTAACTGTTATATTTTAAAAGTTATTTTATTGAAAAAAGTGATTTTATGCTATTGATTATATATCTAATCCTTTTAATAATACTAATTTCAATATATTTAAACTTAAAATATCCAGCCATTTCATGGGATTTAAAAAATATTGATAAGAGAGATTTAATTTTCCCTAATGATTTCCTGTGGGGTGTTGCAACATCTGCACATCAGGTAGAAGGTAATTGTACGAGCAATGATTGGTTTCTATGGGAAAATAGTATTGATGAGGAAGGTTGTCCAAGAGTAAGATTTGGACATAGATCAGGTTTATCATGCGATCACTGGAATAGATATAAGGAAGATATAAAGCTTATAAAAGAGCTTGGTTGTAATTCCTATAGATTTTCAATAGAATGGAGTAAGGTAGAACCAGAAAGAGGAATATGGTCTCGGGAGGCTTTGGATCATTATAAAGCTCTTTGTGAAGGACTTAGGGATTCAGAAATTAAACCTTTTGTGACATTACATCATTTTACAAATCCGATCTGGATCTGGGAGATAGGTGGTTTTGAGAATAGAGATACGGTGGATTACTTTATAGATTATGTTGCGAAGGTTGTGGATGAACTGAAAGAATATGTTGATTTCTGGATGACTTTTAATGAACCACTAGTTTATGTAATTATGGGCTGGATATATGGTAAATTTCCACCAGGGAAAAAGGATTTAATACTATCAGTCGAGGTATTAATGAATATTTTAGAGGCTCATTGTCTTGCATACAGGACTATTCACGAGCTGGATAATGTTGATAGTGATGGTGATGGAATAAACTGTAGCGTCGGTATAGCCAAAAGTGCTCAGATATTTGATCCATATCGTAGATGGTATTTACCCGATTGGATTGTGTTTTATTACTTGGATAATTTCTTTAATGAATCTTTTATCGAGTCATTATTAACGGGTGAATATAGATTACATATTCCATTTAAAGTAAATCTTAAGAAAAGTATTCCAGGTTTGAAATATTCATATGATTGGATAGGAATTAATTACTACACACGAATATTGTGCGGTTTTTCATTAAAGAGACAGTGGGGATTGTTGCTGGAAAATACAAAGAGTCTACCGATATCGGATATGAACTGGACAGTATATCCTCAGGGATTATATCGGACTCTTATAAAATATCGGAAACTCGGGGTACCTATTTTTATTACTGAAAATGGTATAGCAACGGAGAATAAAAATCTAAGGAGAGATTTTATTTTATATCATGTTGACGCTATGCATGAAGCACTTCTTGATGGAGTTGATATTAGAGGTTATTTTTATTGGTCATTGATGGATAATTTTGAATGGGCTGAGGGTTTTACTAAAAGATTTGGATTGTATCATGTGGATTTTAAAACTTTGAAGCGCAGGCTCAAAGAGGGTAGTAATATTTATAAAGAAATTATTCAATTAAATAGGCAAAAGGAGTTTTGTGAAAAGTAATACTCTGATTATCTTATTGTTAGATTTTTACCAAGTTGAATTTACTTACTAATTATAGGCGAGTGTTATACTTGGTTGATTTGATAAGTCGAAGATGCATTATCGTTGCTGATCTAATCCCTGATGGTTGTGCAATAGTGCTTAATATGAATATGGCCTATAATGAGAGAAACAGTCTTTACTCTGACGTGTAGATTCTGGTAATAAAAATTATTTAGCTGGCTAAAGGAGTATATAGGGTGTTAAGCGCAATGGCTCAATACAGAATGCAAAATGCAGAATGCAAATTGAAAAATGCCAAAATAGAAGCGATTTATCAGAACGGCTATTAGAGTTCGCAGCAAGTAGCATTAAATTGACAGTTAGACTTAAAAGGACTGCTGTGGGACGGTACATAGCAAATCAGCTAATGCGAGCTGCTTCGTCTTCTGGGGCAAATTATGAAGAGGCATGTGGAGCAGAAAGTAGAGCCGATTTTATAGATAAGATGCAACTCGTCTTGAAGGAATTACGAGAGTCTTTATATTGGCTGAAACTGGTGGAGAGAAGCGACTTAATTTCTGGCAATGAGCTACAACCATTATTGGCTGAATCAAACGAATTGATCAAAATTGTTGCAAAATCGGTAATCACTGCGAAAGGAGGGGGAAAATGACTTTGCAATTTGCACATTGCAATCTTCATTTTGCAATGTTGTATTCACGAAGGAAGGCCACAGCGTCGTATAGCTGGTATCGCTCATTGCAAAAATCAGAATGCAAATTGAAAAATGCAAAATCGTCTTTTGTCAGATTTGGCTTTTGTACTCAAAATGTATACGGAAATAAATTTGACTTTTGCACTTTGCGATCTTCATTTTGCAATTGCCATAAGGCTATCTTGCCCTTCGGGGAATCGCCTTCGGCGACTTCGTGAATACAAGACGGTAGCTTTTCCCAATTGATAAGATGTATAAAAGAAGTTATATATTGACGGAGAAAGAAAATCCAAAGAGTTCAAAGATTGATCTTATGAGTACAGAAGAAATTGTAAAATTGATGAATGAAGAGGATGGAACTGTTCATAAAGCAGTTAGAAGAGCTATTCCCGAGATTGTAAAAGCTGTTGATACTGTGTATAATACATTAAAGGCTGGTGGTTGGCTGTATTATGTGGGTGCGGGAACAAGTGGAAGGTTAGGAGTACTTGATGCGAGTGAATGTCCCCCCTACATTTTCTGTCTCCCGTGATATGGTCCAGGGAATTATTGTTGGTGGGTACAAAGCATTACGTATGTCAGTTGAGGGTGCTGAGGATAATCCCGAAGATGGTAAACGTGATTGCGTGAGAAAGGGGATCAATAAAAATGATGTTGTTATAGGTATTGCTACAGGGGAAACAACACCTTATGTGCATGGTGCTTTGGAGTATGCAAAATCAATAGGTTGTAAAACTATATTTCTTACAAGTACTCTAAGCAGAGATATAGAAATAAATGCAGATATCGTGATAGAGGTGCTTACATGTCCTGAGATCATTGCGGGTTCCACCAGATTAAAAGCGGGTACTGCAATAAAAATGGTTTTGAATATGATTAGTACAGCTACTAAAATAAAGCTTGGAAAGGTATACGGGAATTTGATGGTGGGCCTAAAGGCAGTTAATGAAAATCTGATTGATAGAGGTTGCAGGATTATATCAAAGGTAATAGGTTTATCCTATGAGGAAAGTAAAAAGTATTTATTTAAGGTTAATAAAAATGTTAAAGTCGCCCTCGTGATGATTAAAAGAGGAATTACAAAGAGACAGGCAATAAAATTGTTAGATAAATATAATGGATTTGTTAGATTTATATTAGATAATAATGAAGGGGAGGTGTTATGAACCCTTATATTTTCAGGGAATATGACATAAGAGGTGTTGTAGAAAAAGATTTTACCGATGAGGTGGTAGTAAACCTTGGAAAAGCTTTTGGGAGTTATGTAATTGAGAAAGGGGGAAGTAGAATTGTCATCAGTGGAGATGTTAGAATATCAACTCCCAGGTTAAAAGAACTTTTTACCGAAGGGTTACTCTCAACAGGTGTTAACGTGATAGATGTGGGGATAGTACCGACACCTGTGAATTATTACAGCATGTTTGTACTGCAAGTCGATGGAGCTGTGCAGATTACTGGTAGTCATAATCCATCGGATATGAATGGATTTAAAATGTCTTATGATAAAAAAGCAGTTTATGGGAAAGATATTCAGTACTTGAGAGAGTTGATTGAAAAAGGTTCATTCAGAACAGGTAAGGGTAGCTTTCAAAAAAAGGAAATTCTACAGGATTATATAAATTATATAGTTTCCAAGGTAAAGTTGGAAAGGAAATTGAAGGTTGCAATGGACTGCGGGAACGGTACTGCTGGTCTTGCTGCCCCTGAAATTTTTAAGAAAATTGGTTGCGGTTTGAAAGAACTTTTCTGTGAGATCGATGGTACTTTTCCGAACCATCATCCTGATCCAACTGTTTTAAGCAACCTGAAATGGTTGATTGATGAGATAAAAAAATGTGATTATGACTTTGGTGTTGCCTATGATGGTGATGCAGATAGAATTGGGGTTGTGGATGATAAAGGAAATATCATCTTTGCTGACTATATAATGATTTTATTCCTGGATGAGGTTATAAAAAAGAGTGGAGAGACTATCGTTTTTGATGTTAAGTGTTCTCAGGTGCTGGAAGACCAAATAAAGAGACTTGGTGGGAAACCATTTATGTGGAAGACAGGACATTCTCTGATAAAGGAAAAGATGAGGGAATTGCGGGTTCCTTTTGCTGGGGAGATGAGTGGGCATATTTTCTTTGCAGATGATTATTTTGGTTATGATGATGCGATCTACGTATCAGCGAGATTTGCACAAAAAGTTTCGAGGCTTGATAAAAAACTATCGGAGAAGTTAAAAGAGTATCCTCATTATTATTCAACGCCAGAGATGAGGCTTGAATGTCCTGATGATAAAACAAAATTTGAAATTGCAAAAAAGGCTCATGACTATTTTATGAAAAATTATGATTGTATAGATGTCGATGGTGTAAGGATAAAATTTAAGGATGGATGGGGACTTGTTAGAGCTTCTAATACTCAACCTGTTATCGTAACAAGGTTTGAAGCCATCAGTGAGGGAAGGTTGAACGAGATCAAGGAGTTAGTATTAAATAAGCTTAAAGAATTTGGTGAAATTAAAATCTCGGAGTAACCTTTGAAAGATTTTGAGGCAAAAATTTTAAATTTAAGGGAATTTATAGATAATCAGATGGATTCTATAGCAGGGAATCTGGTTTTTGATGCAATAAGTGATCTGGTCTACTATTCCCTATCTTCAAAGGGTAAAAGACTCCGACCTATCCTATTAATACTTGTTGGTTCCGGTTTTGGGGCTGAATTAACTGATCTTATTCATCCAGCGCTTGCAATTGAAATTCTTCACACATTTACTCTTATCCATGATGATATAATGGATAGTGATTACTATAGGAGGGGAAGGGAGACCGTCCATAAAAAATTTGGAATTAACTCTGCTATACTTGCTGGTGATGCTTTGATGTCGTTAGCATTTAGGGAACTTGCAAAAGCTCCAAGGAATGTCTCTGGTTTGCTTGTTGAGGAGTTAAGTAATGCGATGCTAGAGATATGCGATGGTCAGCAAATGGATATGGATTTTGAAAAAAGATATGATATTTCTAAAAGTGAATATTTGAGAATGATTGAAAAAAAGACTGGTAGGTTAATTGCCACTGCCTGTAAATTTGGGGGTATTTTGGCAGTACAGAACGCTGAAATACTACAGAAGCTTGAAGAGTTCGGAAGACTCGTTGGTGTTGCATTTCAGATACAGGATGATTTACTTGAGGTAATTTCTACAGAAGAAAAAATGGGGAAAAGTTTAAAAAGTGATCTTGAAAGTGGGAAAAAGACATTTTTAGTTGTCGATTATATGGAAAAGCTGAGCGAATCAGAAAGGGTTAATTTTTGTGAATATTTGATTACTAATTCTGATAACAAAACAGTTATTATTGATCTATTTTCAGACTCTGGTACTATTCAAAACGCTGTAAACTTAATACGTGAATATTTAGAAAAGGCTAAATTGGCTATCGGAAACTTTCCCATAAATCTTAAAAGTGACTTGATAGCATTTATTGATTATTTATCAAACCGTCAAAACTGAATGATAAGAAAGAAAGTAAAGATTTTGAACAAATACGGACTACATACAAGACCTGCTACTGCTCTTGTAAATGAAGCGAGCAAATATGATTCCGAGATATATATTATATATAATGGTGTTCGAACAAATGCAAAGAGTATTCTCGGAATATTGATACTGGCAATTGAACCTGGTGCTGAGGTAGTAATAGAAGCCGATGGTCCTGACGAGAAAGAAGCAATGGAGGGTATAATAAGATTAATTGGCAATAAATTTAATATGGAATAAGAGATGAAAAAGCTGAAAGGGCACAAAATATCTCCAGGGGTATCTATAGGTCCTGTTTATTATGTTGAAAGGACAAATTATCTTGTCCCAAGAACGTATATAAAAAATGATGAAATACCTCTGGAAATTTTAAAGTTTAGAAAAGCTATAGGTAAAGCTATAACTGAATTGACGGAGTTAAAGTCTCTGTTGAAGGGTAAACTAAGAGATGATCAGTTACAATTGATAGATTCTCAGCTAGTAGCTATGGCTGATGAGGAAATGATAAAGGAGGTTTTTAGGAGAATAAGAAAATCAAAAAAAAATATTGCTTGGGTTTATCATGAGATAATGACAGAATATGAAAACATGTTAAAGAATACCGGATCTTTGTATCAAAGTGAAAGAGTGATAGATATTAACGATATAAAAAGAAGAGTTCTACACCATTTAATATTTAATGAAAAGTATAATTTACCTAAGATACAAACTCCCTCTATTGTTATTTGTGAGAGGATGAGTCCCTCTGATTTAATACATTTGCATGATCAGGATATATTAGGGGTGATAACACGATATGGTGGATTTGATTCCCATACCGGGATTCTGGCGAGGGCATTAAATATACCTTATATTTCTGGGGTAGATATCGACAAAATAAACGAAAATAGTAATGTAATTCTTGATGCGGACAATGAACAGGTTATAATAGATCCTGACCCTATTTTGGAACACGAATATCAAGAACGGAGAAAAAAATTTATAACTAAGATAAAATATTTTAGAGTTGAAGGAGAGGAACATAAAACAAAAGATGGGAAACAGATAGATATTTATGTTAATGCAGGTTTTTTTGAGGAAGTAAAATTAATAAACATATCATCGGTCAAAGGAATAGGATTATTTAGGACTGAGTATATCTGCTTTGAGAAAAATGCAATACCTGATGAAGATGAGCAATTTGAGTTATACACAAAGGTTTTATTACATATGAAAGGGAAACCAGTGGCCTTCAGAGTATTCGATTTTGGAAGAGATAAAATACTTGATATTCTTGATATAACAGCTCTGAAAGGAATGGAAGTTTTGGAAGATGTTGGTGGTGTTCGTTTTATGCTTGAAAATCCTTCACTACTTGTAACGCAATTCCGAAGTTTTATAAGGGCATCAAAAAATGGAGAGATTAGGATACTCCTGCCTCTGGTTTCAAAGGTAGATGAAATAGATGCTTCAATAAAATTGTTTAGAAAAGTTATGAATGAGACTGATTGTAAGAGTCTTGGTTGTCGTACAGATATTCCTATTGGTGCTATGGTAGAGACAAAAACAGCTATTGAAAATTTGGAAGAAATTGCCAAAAGAGTTGATTTCATGAGTATAGGGACGAATGATCTTGCCGTATATTTGCTTGGGAAAGGAAGAGACGAGTATATGATAAAGAATCATTATCATCCCGAAATGTTTAGAGCCATAAAGAAAGTGGTAGAAGTAGGTAAAACTCATAAAAAACCTGTCTATGTCTGTGGTGAGATGGCTGCTGATCCAATTTCACTAATTGGGTTAATTGCTATTGGTATCGATTCAATTAGTATAAATTTAAGTGCTTTCAAAACAGTGGTAGACTTAATTTCCAGAATCAGCTTTAAGGAAGTAAGAAAGATGGAAAAATTAATTCTTTCTGAGACAAATATTCTATCTCTTTATAAAATATTAAAGGCTAAGTATGATGAAATAATGAGTAACTGAAAGGTGAAAGGGAGGTTGATATGAGTTTAAATCTAAGTGTTGATTTAGAAAACATGTATAGTATCCTTCAAAATTTCCCACAACAAATACGAGAAGCCATAGAAATAGGGAAAAGGCTACAACTTAATAAAAAGATTGATATTAATAATATTGTTTATTGTGGAATGGGGGGTTCCGCCATAAGCGGGGATTTCGTTAAAAATTATTTGCGAGGAGATTTGAAAATACCTATTGAAGTTGTGAGAAATTACACCTTGCCCGGTTATGTTGATGAGTATTCACTGGTAATTTTAGTTAGCTATTCAGGTAACACTGAAGAGACAATTTCCTGCTTTAATGAAGCGGTTGAGAAAAAGGCACGTGTTGTTTGCGTTTCAAGTGATGGAAAGATAAAAGATATGTATGATCAGCTAATAAGTCGAGAAGAGAGGATAGCTTTTATCGAAGTGCCGAAAGGATATCCACCAAGGACAGCCTTTGGTTACTTATTTGTGCCATTAGTATTTCTTTTAAATAAAATGGGTTATATTCCTGACAATTATACAAAAGAAATTGAGGACTCGATTGATTTTCTTGACGAATGTGCGGAAAGGTTTGATCTTGAAAATAGCCCAAATTACCCATATGAATTAGCTCTATCTCTGATGAATAGAATACCTATTATCTATGGAGTAGCTGATTCAACCGATGTAATAGCACGCAGATGGACAACCCAGTTTTCTGAAAATAGCAAGATACTTGCATATTATAATTCGCTCCCTGAAATGAATCACAATGAAATAGTCGGCTGGGAGAACCTTAAGGAACTATTAAAAAATTTCAATATAGTTTTCCTGAAGGATTCTGGAGATCATGATAGAATAAAATTAAGGCAAAATATCACAAAGAAGCTCCTTGTGGATAAAAATGATGAGTTATTACCGAATAAAGTAATTGAAGTGAATTCCAAAGGGAATACATTGCTTGAAAGATGGCTATATCTTGTTTATCTCGGAGATTTTATCTCATGGTATATTGCTATAATGTTTGAAACTGATCCAACACCTGTGCAAAAGATAGATATTTTGAAAAAATCTTTATCTCAATAAAATTAATACTTGACTGAAGCTGTCACATATTATATATTGCATATTGGTTGATATGGTTAGAGTAAGGATAGATAAGATAGTATTTTACCCTCCGAGTAAAGGATATGCAATTATCCTGAGGGAGATTTCCGGATTTAGACAATTACCTATAATTGTAGGGGTTTTCGAAGCACAGGCAATAGCTCTTTCTTTAGAAAAGGTTACAATGCCGAGACCTCTTAGTCATGATCTTTTCATCAACATTTTGAAATCTCTTGATGCGGAAATAAAAGAGGTGATTGTTACTGATCTGATCGAAGGGACATTTTATGCTAAGGTAATAATAGAAAGAATGTATGATGGAGCTATTTTTGAAATTGATTCGCGACCAAGCGATTCTATAGCTTTAGCGTTGAGAGCAAATGCTCCGATTTACGTTGAAGAAAAGGTAATGAGAGAGGCTGGACAGCTGGTAAGAAGGAAAAAATATGAGGATAACATACAAAATATGGAAGAGATTGAATCAGATGACAAATTGAGTAAAATATTTGAATTGCAGTTGAAGTTGCAAAAGGCGATAGATGAGGAAAATTATGAACTTGCTGCAAAAATCCGTGATGAAATAAATAAGCTGGAAAAGGAGTCGGAGAAAAATTAATCACTTAATTTTTTTATTTCTTTAAAAGCCATTTTTGCTGCATTTTCCTCAGCAAATTTCTTTGTCTTACCAGTTCCAGTTCCAATTTCCTTATTGTTAATATAGACCACAGATTTGAATGTCTTATCATGATCAGGACCTTTTGAGATGGTGCGAAATTTTACCTTTTTTATTCCTCTTTGGTGACATATTTCTATTAGCTTTCCCTTTATATTAAAGGAGTCTAATATATCATCCAGATCGATATTCTGGATAATTTTTTTGTTTATGAATTCTCTTACTTTTTTAAAACCACCATCAATATAAATTGCTCCAATTATTGCCTCTAATAAACTGTTGGAGAGATTGACAAGTGTGGACTCTTTTTCTAAATCAACATTGTGGTTTACCATCAGATAATTTATAAGGCTTAATTTTTTACAAATTATATAAAGATTGTATTTATTAACAATTGCAGATCTATACTTTGTTAATTCTCCCTCGGTTTTTGTCGGGAACCTTTTATAAATAAATTCTGTGATTATGAGTTGTAATACCGAATCACCAAGAAATTCTAATCTTTCGTATGATTCGTCTCTTCTGGAAGCAGCTGATTTATGGGTAATAGCCAATTTAAGAAGTTTTTTATTTTTAAAAACGTACCCCAGTTTTGCTTCTATTTCAAAACTGGGGTTTTTAAATATGTTTTTTAATATAGTCAACTTTTATTGGAATTTTTTTATAACTATTGAAGCATTATGACCACCGAAACCAAAGGAATTACTCAAACCAGCTTTTATTTCTCGTTCAACAAAATTATTAGGGGTATAATTTAAATCACATTCTGGATCGGGTTCTTCGTAGTTTATTGTAGGTGGTATTTTACCATATTTAATAACCAGTGTAAGAGTTATGGCTTCCACAGCACCAGCAGCACCTAGAAGATGACCAGTCATCGACTTTGTTGAGCTAATATTAATTTCTTTTGCCTGCTCTCCAAATAATTCTTTTATTGCTTTGGTTTCAATCTTATCATTCAGCTGAGTCGAGGTACCATGAGCATTGATGTACTGTATATCTGCTTTACTTACTCCACTGGATTCTATTGCCATTTCCATTGCTTCTTTCATACCTTTCCCTTCGGGATCTGGTGCTGTAATATGGTGGGCATCGGCAGTAAATCCAAAGCCTGATAGTTCTGCATATATTTTTGCGTTCCTAGCTACAGCATGATCCAGATCTTCAAGTATTAAAATTCCTGCTCCCTCACTCATAACGAAGCCATCACGATTCTTATCAAATGGTCGACTTGCTTTCTGCGGCTCATTGTTTCTAGTTGATAAAGCCTTCATATTGCAGAAACCGGAAAATGATAGAGGCGTTATGCTTGACTCCGCACCGCCTGTTACAATAACAGTGGCGTCACCATTTTTTATATGCTGATATGAAATCCCTATGGCATGGGCAGAAGAAGCGCAGGCGGAAGAAACGGAGTAATTTGGTCCCCTTAAACCATATCGTATAGAAATATAGCCAGGTAGCATATCTGGAATCATAGCCGGGATTAGAAATGGACTAACGAATCGTTTCCCCTTTTTTAGCATTATTTGATGTTGGGCTTCAAGTGTTCCGATACCACCGATCCCAGAGCCAGTTACGACACCAATTTTATAAGCTGGAATATCTTTAAAATCTATTTCTGCATCTTTGATAGCCTGGACTGCTGCAGCGAATCCGAACTGGGTGAATTTGTCAAGCTTTCTGGCTTCCTTTGGTTCGATGTACTCATCTGGATTAAAGTTTTTAACTTCGCCCGCTATTTTTGTAGGAATATCTATAGGATCAAAGGCTTTAACATAATCAATACCACTTTTCCCACTTAATAAGCTATTCCAGAATTCCTCAACACTATTCCCGACTGGAGTTATTACTCCGATTCCTGTTATAACAACTCTTTTACCCATAGTATTTTTTTCTTTTACTGCCCTACTTTTGTTTTTAGATATTCGATGACATCACCAACAGTTCTTAATTTTTCAGCTTCTTCATCCGGTATTTCAATTCCAAATTCTTCTTCCATTTTCATTATTAATTCAACCGTATCCAATGAATCTGCACCAAGATCATCGATGAAAGAAGCTTCAGGTGTAATTTTTTCTTTTTCTACACCGAGTTTTTCTGCTACAATGTCTTTAATTTTTTCTAAGTAATCCATTTTTACCTCCTTTTTTACATTACCATGCCACCATCAATATTAAGTACCTGTCCTGTAATGTATTCAGCTAGGGGACTTGCAAAGAATAGAACTGCATCGGCAACATTTTCAGGCTTACCTGCCTTTTTTAAAGGAATCTTATTTAAGTAATCATGCTTTATATTATCTGGTAATCCCGCTGTCATTTCGGTTTCTATAAATCCAGGAGCAATTACATTGACAGTGATATTTCTTGAAGCCAATTCTTTCGCAATGGATTTTGAAAATCCAATTACACCAGCTTTGCTCGCAGAATAGTTACATTGCCCAGCATTACCTGTGATACCTACTACAGAGCTAATATTAATGATCCTTCCAAATTTTTGCTTCACCATTATTTTACTTACAGCTTGTGTCACCAGAAAAGTTCCTTTCAAATTAGTATTTAGAACCTGATCCCACTGTTCTTCATTCATTCGAATGATCAAAGTATCCCGTGTGATACCAGCATTGTTGACAAGGATGTCTATCTTACCAAATTTTTCTAAAATTTTATCAACCATACTATTTACCTGATCAGGTTTTGTAACGTCGCAAGAGATTGAGATAAAATCGAATCCAAGTTTTTTAAATTCAGCAGAGGCGTTTTCCAAACTTTTTTCATCATAGTCTGATAGTACAACTTTTGAGCCGTGCTCAGCCAGCTTTCTTGCAGTTGTATAACCAATTCCCCTGCCTGAGCCTGTGATAAGACTTACGTAATCGTTTAGGTCTATTCTTCCCATTTGAAATTCTCCAGCTCCTCCCATGTCCCAACTCCTTTTACAATGACTTTTGGATTTATTCTTTTTACTAGTCCCTGAAGAACTTTACCTGGACCCACTTCAAGAAATCTTTTCGCACCATTTTCTACCATATTCTCAATGATAGTCGTCCATAGTACAGGTGATGTAAGTTGTTCTTTTAGCCTTTGTTTTATTTCATTCACATCTTGTGTTGGTAATCCAGTGGCATTCATATATATTGGAACTTCTGGTTTTTTAAATTCAATAGAATCTATTGTTTCTGATATTTTTTTGAAAGCGGGTTCCATCAAAGGGGAATGGAAAGCTCCTCCAACAGATAACTCTATAACCCTTTTTGCTCCGGCATTTTTAAGTGCAAGCATTGCATTCTGGATAGCTTTTTTATCACCTGAAATGACAAGTTGTACTGGTGAATTATAATTTGCAATGGTGCAGACGCCAGATAGTTTTGTCCCTGAAAGTACACTTTTTATCTTATTATAGGAAAGTCCTACGACAGCCGCCATTGTACCAGGTGTCTTTTCTGATGCAATTTGCATTTGCTCGGATCTAATTTTAACAAGTTCTAAACCTTCTTCAAAAGAGATACATCCAGCGGCAACTATTGCAGAATATTCCCCAAGGCTGTGGCCTGCAACCATATCTGGAACAATATTGCGATATTTTAATTCTTGAAATATTGCGACTGATAATACGAAAATAGCGGGCTGGGTTACCCTTGTTTCGGTTAGCTCTCGAAGTGAACCGTAGAAAGATATCTCTTTTAGAGAAAAATTAAATTTTTCTTCTGCACAGTCGTATAGTTTTTTTACAATTTTACTCTTATTATAAAAATCTATTCCCATTCCGACATATTGTGATGCCTGGCCTGGAAATATGAAGGCAATTTTACTCATTTATATTCCCCATTTTAATAACATACTTCCCCATGTAAATCCTCCACCGAAAGCCGATAACAGTACTAAATTACCCTTTTTCAATCTACCCTGTTCAAAAGCGTCTACAAGACCAATTGGAATGGTTGCAGCTGAGGTGTTAGCATATTCGTGTATATTTATAAGAACCTGCTCTTTTTTTAGTTTCAGCTTATTAGCACATGCATCTATTATTCTTTTGTTTGCCTGATGTGGTATGAAAAGAGCAATGTCCTCTCCTGATAGGGAATTTCTCTCTAAGATTTCCTGAGATACATCAGCCATACGACTGACAGCAAATTTAAATACTGTTTTACCATCTTGGTAAATGTAGTGCATTCTTTTTTTGATAGTCTCATTTGAAGCAGGATGTTTGCTCCCACCAGCTAAAATATGGAGGTAGTCCTTTCCGTTTCCATCCATTTTAAGTATGGAATCAATTACCCCAGTATCTTCATTATTTTCAGTAGGTTCAACTAAAACCACAGCGGCTCCATCTCCAAAAAGTACGCAGGTATTTCTGTCTTGATAATCGGTTATCCTACTAAGGGTTTCTGCCGCCGCTACAAGTATTTTTTTATGGGTTCCATTTTCGATAAACTGACGGGCAATTTCCATTGCATAGAGAAATCCTGAACATGCAGCAGATATATCAAATCCCCAGGCATTGGTTGCACCTATTTTATTCTGTGTGAGTGCTGCTGTAGATGGGAAAAACATATCAGGGGTAATTGTTGCTACTATAATTAATTCTATTTCTTCAGGATTAATTTTGAAGTTTTTTTTCATGTTCTCAAAAGCATAAGCAATCATATCACTTGTTGCTTTGTCATCTTCTAGAATATGCCTTTTTTCAATACCTGTTCTAGTTTTTATCCATTCGTCAGATGTATCAACCATTTTTTCAAGTTCGGCGTTTGTAAGTATTTTTTCAGGTATAAATTTTCCTAATGCAGTTATTTTTGCCCTCCGCTTATTCATCTGATTCCATCCCCGTTAGTTGGTTTTATAAAGTTTTAATAATAAACTTACCCTTTATTTAGTTTTATTTCTCTTTGACGGTTAAAATAGGTTTTCCATTATAGTATCCACAGTTTGGACAGACTCTGTGTGGTAGCTTTGGTTCCTTACAGTTTGGACAAGCCACTGTTGTAACAGGTTCAGCTTTCCAATGGGTTCTTCTTTTATCTCTTCTTGATTTTGATGTTTTTCTTTTTGGTTGTGCCAATTTTACCTCCTTACTGTTTGGAAAATAACTTGCTCAATACATCCCATCTTGGGTCAATTGGACTTTCGATGCATTTGCATTCTTCATAATTTAAATTCACAAAACAACCAGGGCATATACCTTTACAATCAGGATGACACAGTTTTTTCATTGGGATACTAAGTAAAAGAGAGTCTTTTATATCCTGTGTTATATCGAGATTGTTTTCAAAAGGTGAAATTATTTTAATCTCATCTGCCATATCATACTTTTTATTGGGTGATATTTTAAATATTACAATGAATTCCGGATCAATTTTATATTTGAAATGTTCTAAACATCTATCACATACAAGATCAAGTTCTGTATGTAATGTGCCATGTATATTTATCTGGGACTTGAATTTTTCAATTTTTAAAGTGATGCTTACAGGATAAATAAATTCCTCTTCAATAATATCAATTTCAGATATATTAACGGGCATTGTTATTTCTTGGTATCCCTCTTTTAATGAGTTAAGTCTAATTATCATAACCTATTACCAAAAAGTCATACTAATTTAGATTTACACATTGGTATAATCAAGTAAATTTCATAAGAAAAGGCACCTGTTAATTAAGGTGCCCAATTTCAAACATATTTTATTTATAATTTTGGATTAATGTCAACTATCTTTCGGAATTCCGACTATCGGATTTTCCTTCTTCGGATTCTTCCGTTTCTTTGATTTCTTCTTTTTCTTCTTTCTTTTCTTCCTCTATTCCCTCTTCTTCTTCTTCTTCTATCTCATCTTCGTCTTTTCTTTCAATCAGATTCTCATCATCTTTTTTCTTTCTTAATATTATATAAATCAATGTTTGTCCTACCGTAAAATTCGTAAATAGATAGGATATGACTGTGCCAGCTATTATCAGAAGGAATATTGCTACTATAGTTGTAGTTATAGCTTCAGTTGTACTTAGTACCGGAGATGAAGAAAAACCTAAGGAAGAAGGTGTATATACATTGAAGAATTTTGAGATACTGGGTGTTAAAGGTGAATGAGTACCATATATGTAGGAAGTTGCTGTTTCAATTATTCTACTTAGCTTACCACCCATCAACCAGCTTTGTCCAAAAACAAAATTTATTAATCTATAACCCAGTATTAATGCCCATCCATATACAAAAGTAGCAACGGCCGATAATGCCCCCACAATTGCTTCATAAATAACTAGTCTCCATGGTTGAGACCATAAGGTGGAATAACTCTGGAATACAGTTTCCATAGTATCTTCTTCAGCAGTAGCCACAACTGAAGGTGATATAAGCATGGAAACAATAAAAACCACTGCTGTATAGACAACAAATACCGAAACAATAAAATATAAGAGGTATGGTATTCCAAAGAAAATAATATCAAGCACTGGCCATTTTGCTATCCATGCCGCAATTATTGCGAGAACAATGAAAAACGCAATTATTAAAATTATTGAAACAGGTCCCATAATTGGGGCTATCCAGTGTTTTTTAACGAATTTGAAACTGTCTCCGGAGGAATAGAATTCATCTCCTTTAAGTTGCTTGTAAGTGATTCTTGATACTGCTGTCTGTGCAAGTAAAAAGATTAACCCCCAGATGATGATGCCTATGATGTAAATAACCCAAGAATACCATGTTATTGTCATAGAGCTGTTAAATAAACATGGGAATAGGTAATGAGTAGTCCAGATTTCAGATAAAGGTTGTCCGCTTAATAATAAAGCCAGGTAAGAGGAAATAAAATATACAATGTAACCAATGAATAACCCAAGAAGGTTAACCCAGATCTTTTTACCACTTAGCGCTAATCTTGGAGTTCTGAAAACATCTCTAACATCAAAGTATAACTTAATCATTTTACACCTCCATTATTCACTGTAATCCTTTCTCATAAAGTCTATCCATAGATCTTTACAACCTAAAAGATTCTGCAGTTGTTTTAGTGATTGTTTTGCTTCGCTATATGTGCTAAAAGAGCCTGTTCTGACTCTATACCATATTCCACCAAGTTCTGGAATATATGCCTTCTGAATGTAAGCATCAATACCATTTTTCTTTACTTCGTCAAGAGCCTTCTTAGCACCGTTGTATGTTTTCCATGAGGATAACTGTATTGTGTATTTTCCAGAGACAATGGGAATTCCCTTTGCAACAATTCTTTCTTTTTTTTCTGGTGCTGGCTTTTCTTCGTATATTACTTTTGCAGCTGGAGCTTCTTCAACTTCTTCCTCTACCATTGGTAATTCTTCTTCTGGTATAGCAGGTTCAGCAGTAACTGTTTCCGGTGCTTCCTCGGTTGGTGTCGCTTCAATTACCTGACAGATGAAAGTATCTTTCTTTTTTTCTTTCCCTGTTGGATCGTAAATAATATTTTCAACGACATATTCACCTGGAGCGTCAGGGACAAAGTAAATATTGAAATTTCTGCTTGTCGGTTGAAAAGATAAGACATCAAGGTTGCTATCTTCTGGCTTTGATACAAACGACCATTTAAAGGTACATCCTACTGTATCTGAAGGAGAACTAATCTTTGCAGCGAGGTGAATTGGTTCACCAACATATCCTGGTATTACCTCTTTTTTAGCACAGCTAATGATTAACAAAAAACTTACAATTAAAAAAATGATCGTCATTAAGCCAATTAATTTTTTCATATTTCCCCCTGAATATTTTTCATACCATAATTTCAATCAGGGGAAAGAAAAAAGCAATCTCTTTATTTGCATTTTCTACTGAATCTGACCCATGAGCAAAATTTTTTCTTACATCCAGACCATATTTTTTTCTTAAGGTGCCCTCTTCAGCCTCATTAGGATCAGTAGCTCCAATTATTTTTCTAAATTCTTCAACGGCATTTTCTTTTTTTAGGACCATTACGATTACAGGTCCAGAAGTCATATATCTTATCAAATCTGGGAAGAAAGATTTTCCTTTATGAACTGAATAAAAATCTTCTGCTTGCTGTTTAGTTAATTTAACCATCTTTATTGCTTTTATTTCAAATCCTTTTTTTAAGATAAAGTCAATAGCTTCACCTGTAAGTTTTCTCTCTATGCAATCAGGTTTTAAAATCGATAAAGTGTAATTCATAAAGAACTCCTTTATTTAAATATAGTATAAGCTGATTTATCTTACAAAAATCTTTTTTTACTTTTTATTTAAGAAATCTTTTATAACCGTTTTTAAATCTGGATATCCAATTTCTTGTATATCATAATATACCCTTACCATGGGTTTATTTATTTTGATAATTTTTGAGAGATCTATCGGTGTTCCGGTAATTACTAATTCCGCAGGTATCTGATTGATTGTCTTCTCTAAATCCTCGATTTGCTTCCCGCTGTAGCCCATAGCTGGGATAATATTACCAGTATTTGGATATTTTTGAAATGTCTCTTTTATTTTCCCAGATAACCATGGTCTGGGGTCAATAATCTCTTTTGCACCATATTTTTCGGCAGCTATTTTTCCAGCACCATAACTCATTTCTCCATGGGTTAGAGTTGGTCCATCTTCAACAACAATGACGTTTTTTCCTTTTATCTTCTTATATTCATTTACTATTATAGGTGAAGCAGCTTCTATAACAATCGCGTCTGGATTATATTTGCTAATATTGTCCCTCACAACTTGAATATCCATAGGATTAGCAGTATCTATTTTGTTTATGATTATGACATCAGAAGCAATAAAGTTTATTTCACCTGGAAAATATTTTACTTCATGATTTGCCCTGTGAGGATCTACGATGGTTATGTAGAGATCAGGTTTATAAAATGGGATATCATTATTTCCCCCATCCCAGAGTATAATATCTGTTTCTCTTTCAGCTTCCCTTAGGATCAGTTCATAATCTACCCCAGCATATACAGTATTGCCGTTTAAAATATGGTGTTCATACTCTTCTATTTCTTCGATAGTGCAATTGTATTTTTTAAAATCCTCTACTGAGTTAAATTTTTGTAATATTTGCTTCTTTAAATCTCCATATGGCATTGGATGACGAATTATTGCTATTTTGTACCCCATTTCTTTAAGTATTGAGGCAACTTTTCTAGTAGTTTGACTTTTCCCGCAACCTGTTCTAACAGCGCATATTGCAATTACCGGTTTTGATGATTTCAGCATTGTTGAATTGGAACCAAGTAATTTGAAGTTCGCACCAGCTTTTATTACAAGAGATGCCTTGTGCATTATATACTCGTGTGAAACATCGCTGTAGGAAAAGACAACTTCATCTATATTGTATTTACTTATCAAAAATTCAAGGTTTTTTTCACCATAGATTGGAATACCATCTTGATACAGATTACCTGCTAATTCTTTTGGGTATTTTCTACCAGCTATATTAGGTATCTGGGTAGCAGTAAATGCTACCACATTATAATTGGGATTATTTCTAAAGCATACGTTAAAATTATGAAAATCTCTCCCTGCAGCTCCCATTATTAGTATGTTTTTCCTCCTCATTTTTTCACCTACTTTTATATAATTTTAAATCAGATGGTTAGTTACAAGATTACTGATCCACCTGCCGGACAAGTACATTAGTTAAATCTTAGATTAATTAAATTTTTCCAATCAAAATACTAAATAATTTAATTAAATATTTTGTGTAATTCAATGATAGGTTCGTATGAATTTGTCTGATTCAGGGACATGGTATACACTTTGAGAAGGCATTTTGCAATAAT